>CAZZVG010000179.1:0-8465 GCA_964657295.1 Iningainema sp.
CCTATGGCTACCGTGAGCGCGATGAAGACAAACGACAGGCGTTCATAACGCAGTTGTCCACCCTACCCTCGGAGAAAATCGTGTACCTTGATGAGTCTGGGATGGATAGCCGAGACGTGTATGATTACGGTTGGACTTGAATTAGGGCAGCGCTTTCATGCACTTAAATCAGGGCGACGTGAGGGGCGCATAAACATGATTGCAGCACTGTGTAACCAAAATCTGATAGCTCCTTTCACTGTTGAAGGGGCATGTAATCGAACAGTGTTTGAGACAAGGCTTGAAACTTGTTTGTTTCCAACACAAGGGACCCGGACAGGTTGTAGTGATGGATATTGCCACATTCCATAAAGGTGGGCGCATTCAACAACTGATTCGCTCCTGCGGGGTGTGAACTGCTGTACCTACCGCCTTATTCTCCAGACCTCAACAAGATTGAGAAAAGAAGAGTCTTGGTTAAAAAGTCGAATCCGCAAAAAACTGGAGCAGTTTGATTGTTTACGAGATGCCCCACTCGGATGTCTTGCATTTTGCGTCCTAACCGCCTTGGCGGTTGCTATAGATAACTACTTTTACCACCGTTTCTGTTAACCCGGTCTTAATCCTTGCTCTCGCAACAATCCATTAACCCAAGCAGCATCCGTTTCTGACCAGGTGGGCATTGGCTGGCAACTGTAATCGAGTCTGAGATCGTACCCCCCTTGATCGTAGATTTCATGTACTAGCCTTTGTAAATCATCCAAGGGTTCTGCATTTTCTGAGCTTAAGGTAAAGGAAACTGAGGAATTATATCCGGTAGATTAAACGCATAAAGTTCCGCTATAGGGATTCATTCCAGGAAAGGGAGAAGGCATAGTAACGCACCTTCTTAAATTGCAGAGGCAAATTTTTTCTATAAGTAGACGCGCAGTGGACGGGAGTCAAACATTGCCTAATATTCATTCCGATGGACGGTTAACTCGAATCAATTTACCTTTCAAGGTTTCTTCACTAGAAATAGCCTGATTAATGAGTGCCGCCAGCCTCTGAAAGTTTGGCTGTTCTGTGCAGACAATGATACCTGCATGGTCTGGTTGTAAGCGGTGTAATCGCATAAAATGACGACGATTGCGCGTCAAAACTGCCCGCTCATTACTCACAGCAAACGCTAACACATCTTCATCAGTAATTCCAAGATTTGCATTTCCCGCATCCCTAGCTGTTAAGACATCGTGACCGAAAGCGCGTAGTAATTCTACTACTGGGATCGGGAAATTTTCATCTGTGTAAAGACGTGCCACTTTTCACTTTTACTCACTTTCAAGCATGACTTCATCATTTTCTCTGATTGCTTGTTCAATTTCGTCTGGGTATGCATCGGCATAAGCCCAAGCATTCACTAAGTCGGCGGCGGTAAGATCGGGAAATGCTTCTAAAATACGGGCATCACTCAGACCTAGACGACGATCGTTCACCAGCGACCAAACTGGAATGCGAGTATTTCCAATACAAGCATCACCACCCACAACACCGTCCGTTTTTCTAATCCCTAGCGAACCATTGCTTAAAGTTTTGGTCAATATTTGTATCGCTTCTGCTTTCTCAGTTACGTTTAAGGCAAGGAGTTGAGTTTCTAATTCTTTAACTGTCATAGTTAATATCGCTTTTATAGTTGGATTCCCTGTTGCCTGTTGCCTGCTGAATAAACTTTAACTGAACCTCATCAGTCTCACCACGCAGATCTACTTCATTTGTTGTAGTGACATCAATTCCGTAACGGCGTAAGCTAAGTGCAATGGCGGGATCAACATTTTCATCTAGATGGAAGCGGATACGCTCACTCATTCCGCAATAACCTGAGCTTTTGTTGGAGTTGTGACGGATGATTGTGCTTTAATGCTTCAACAAATTCATCTTCTCCTGTCATCCGACGGTCAATCTCGTCTCGGTGGTCAAAGTAGTAAGCCATGGCTGCATATACCGATGCCAAAGAGAGGTCATACTTAAGCGCGATTTCCATAAGGGAATACCCCATTTTCAGGTGCATTACAGCTACATCTTCTACAGCAATTCTTGTGCCTACGATGCGAGGCTTGCCACCACGGATATTATAGGATATTTCAATATGCTCCGTACTTACTGCCTGCATAATTTTATAATGAGTCAAATTGATGTTTCAAGCCTAGCATAAGCCAACATTTTGCATGAAATAAAGTGATAAAGGAATTTGAGGAGTCCGGAAAAAAGTGACAGCACATAAACACATAAAAATTCAAGAAATTGACGAGAAATCCCCCCATTTACCAACGGTAATAGAACTATGGCGTGCCAACCGTGCGACCCTTGGACTCTTCCCTAAAGGCGCTTTTGAGGAACGTGCTGCAAGTCGTCAGATACTTATAGCTCTTGATCCTCAAGCAGGCTGCATTGGCTATTTGTTATATCGGTGTTCGTACGATCGGATTACCATAGTTCATCTGTGTATCGCTCCATCACATAGAAGTCAGGGTGTGGCAAGTTTACTTGTCGATTACCTCAAACAGATAACTAGAGCAAAATATAGTGGTATAGGCTTAAGCTGCCGTCGTGATTATGGCTTACATAACATGTGGTCAAGATTCAATTTCGTTGCCAAATATGAGAAACCAGGCAAAGGAAAGGAGCAGAAGCCGCTTACATTTTGGTGGTTTGATCACGGTCATGCTAATCTACTTTCTACTGCTCCCATACATAAACTTGAGTCGAAACTTTGTGTAGTTATTGATGTCAAGGTTTTCCGAGATTTATATGCTAGTGAAGATATTGATAGTGAAGAATCTAGATTACTGTTAGCTGATTGGCTAGAGCCAGAGTTAGAGTTATGTATAACTGATGAAATTTTTAACATAATTAATCTAATTACGGACGAAAATGAGAGAAAAATTCAGCGTGAATTTGCAGAAAAAAATTTTACCCCCTTGCCTTTTCAAAATCAGAGATTAGATACGCATATTCTGTCTTTACAAAGTTTCTTTTCTGATAACCAAACGATGATTGATGAATCTAGCCTGCGTCATCTAGGCAGAACCATTGCCTCAGATGCGCAGGTTTTCGTAACTAGGTATCAGCCATTATTAAAGCTAGCAGATGAATTTTATGAAAATTTTAGACTATCAATTATTCGTCCTAATGCTCTACTTAGTCAACTAGACGAGCTTCTCAGAAAACCTGACTATCAGCCTGTACGTCTTGCTGGTACTCTACTAGAGCAAAAACTGGTTCAAAAGGGACAGGAAGATTTCTTATCCAATTATTTCCAGTGTTCTAAGCAGGGTGAAACTAAGGCTGGATTCCAGCAGCAGTTACGTCGGTTTCTTACTGATACAGATAAATTTGAGTGTTCTCTGGTTATTGAGGGAGAAAATCAACCACTTGCTTTAGTTGTGTATGGTAGAAAGAAAAAACATGAGCTAGAAATTCCGATACTTCGGGTTGGAGACAATCCTCTATCAGCCACACTGGCACGCCACCTGATTTTTCAGGCTATATCACGTTCGTCTCGTGAATGTCAGCATTTTACAAGAATCACTGATTCCTACTTAGAAGAAACCGTGACTAAGGCTATTCAAGAAGATGCTTTTATTCGAGTCAATAACGGATGGCTGAAAGTGAACTTGGCTGTTGCTGAAACTGCATCTCACCTATCAACACGTCTCACTAGTCTAGCCTCTCATTTGGAACCAGAATACAATTTTTTTCTTCTGCAAATAGCCGCTAGTCTTAATACAGAAACCTTAATCACAGATGTTCAAGCATCAGCAGATATTGAACACTTTCTTTTTCCAGCAAAAATTATTGATTCTGAGATTCCTACGTTTATTATTTCCATTCAACCTAGATGGGCAAAGGATTTATTCGATGAAGAATTAGCTAACCAAACGCTATTTGGAGCGAAACCTGAACTTGCCTTTAACCGTGAAGCTGTCTACTATAGGTCAGTGAGAAACTCAGGAGGATTAAAAGCACCCTGCCGAATTTTATGGTACGTGAGTGGAACACAGACGGAAGGTAAAGGTAAAGGATTCAGTGGAGTAGAAGCGATTCGAGCCTGCTCTCGTCTTGATGAAGTGGTAAAGGGTAAACCTCAGGAGCTTTATCAACGTTTCCAACGACTAGGAGTATATAAATTAAGTAATATTTTCAATATAAATACAGATAAAGATGGAAATATTATGGCTCTTCGTTTCAGCGATATAGAGTTATTCACTTCACCTGTAAGCTTAAAGAAAATTCAAGAAATATCATCGGTAAAATTATTACTGATATCACCAGTTAAAATTTCCGGAGATTTATTTAAACAAGTGTATAATTTAGGTACTAAGAATGAATAAAAATGAAATATGAACGGTATAAGAATGCCTAGTAATATCCTGCTACTATCAATACGTCCTGAATATGCAAAAAAAATATTTGAGGGTAATAAGAAAGTAGAACTGCGGCGGGTTCGTACTCGATTAAATAAGGGTGACTTGGTGCTAGTCTATGCTTCATCTCCTCAAAAGGCTTTGCTAGGTTCATTTGAAGTAGATCGTATTTTACAAATTCCCATTCAAAAATTACCGGAAGACCTTAATAAAATTTGGAAGAGAGTAGCTAAAAAAGCGGAAATAAGCCGCGAACAATTTGATATTTATTATGCAGGCGCTTCACTATGTGTATGCATATTTTTCAAAAATGTTCGGCTTTTACCTCATCCTGTTAATTTAACACGTTTAAGACAGGAATTTTCTGACTTTCGACCACCACAAAGTTATCATTACCTAACAGAAGTTGAATTGAAGATTATTGAGAATATAGCACAGAATAATAATTCTAGTCTTTATAATTATTAACTATCGCTTATAAAGAAGAAAGAATTTATAGATTATGATTACATAATGTTAGTGGAAAAGAAAACAGAATTTGCAAGGCTGTTTCAGGAATTCTTAAACTCATATCCCTACACCCTAGTTGGGCTGCGTCACACAGCAGCCTATGAAGAGCAGCGTCAGCAGGGGAAGAGGAACTTTGAAGCGATCGCAGCAGCAGCAGACTCTGGAGAAGACGTTACAGAATCCGTCCTGCTGCAACTGCTACCTTATGGAAACACCACTAACAATCGTCACAGGGGGGCTTGGATTCATATTGCTCCATCTGTCACGACAGACATAAAAGAATGGTTTGAGGGAGCAAAGTGGACAAAGCCTGAAGACTGGCAGCAAATTGCTTTGGCAATTTTGAATTTTGTCCGTTGCTGCAATGAGAATCCAAAGCAATTGTCAGCAGCTTGTATGCAGTTTTCGCAACTTCCTGATTCCAAAGGTTTCCAAACGGGAATACTCACACCTATCCTCAACGCACTACAACCAGATGAATTTTTGTTAATTACCAATAAATCAAGAAGAGTTATTAACTATTTTGCCAACAAAGCTTATACCCAGAAACTAACCGACTATCCTGTATTGAATATCACTGGACACAAGCTGATTACAGAATTCTCCGACAAAATGCACCAATCAGGTGTGCCAGCTTTGAGAGACGATGACTTGTTCGATATGTTCTCTCACTGGCTAGTAGCAGTGAAGAAGTATGATTTTATTGCCAAGGATACCCTACCAATCGATGAGATGATCGAACTACCCTCTGATTTTAAAGAGGTGGAATTGCAACTAGAATATACCTTGGATGAATGTGCTGAAGACACTGGTTTTGACAAAACAGAACTAAAACGTTGGGTACGCACAATTAATCGCAAAAAACAAGCTATATTATACGGTTCACCAGGAACAGGAAAAACCTTTATTGCAGAAAAACTTGCCAAATACTTAATCAGTCGTGGTGATGGGTTCTCAGAACTAGTGCAATTTCACCCAGCATACTCTTATGAAGACTTCATTCAAGGTATCCGTCCCCAAAGTCAAGATGGAAAATTGACATATCCGCTAGTTCCAGGTCGCTTTTTAGAATTCTGCAAAAAGGCAGAGTCTTGTCAAGGTACTTGTGTTCTGCTCATTGATGAAATTAACCGTGCGAATCTGACTCAGGTTTTCGGTGAACTAATGTATCTGCTAGAGTACCGCGACCAAGAAATTCCCCTTACTAGTGGTAACAGCTTTCGCATTCCAGCCAATGTCCGCATTATTGGTACGATGAATACAGCCGATCGCTCTATTGCCTTAGTTGATCATGCACTCCGCCGCCGCTTCGCATTTATCGAACTCCGTCCAAATTATGAAGTGCTGCGAAGGAAGTACCGGGAAACCGACTTTCCGGTAGAAAGACTGATTGAGACTTTACAGCAGGTGAATCAGGCGATCGCAGACAAAAACTACGAACTTGGTATTTCTTTCTTTTTAACAGACAACCTGCGTGAAGATATTGAAGACATCTGGCGCATGGAAATTGAGCCTTATTTAGAAGAATACTTTTTTAACCAGCCAGAAAAAGTAGACAAGTTTTGCTGGGAGAAAATCAAGCAACACTTAGGGCTATGAACCCACCACAACCAAGAATTATTGAACTGACAGAATACGAAGAAAAATCATTTCAGCGTGACGAAATACCCTACTCAGCCGCAGAGGAGTTATATGATAAATATAAAAACCAAGTAGATGTAGAATTCCCTAACTATAAAACACGTGATAAGTGGCAACTCAAGGCTAAAGGATGGGTAGGCTACATTCCTTTAACGACCGAACTAGGTCTTAAACTACAGCCCAAAGTGACTATCAAAAACCTATTCGGAATGCTGGAATATGCTTACCATCTGAAGAGTTTTCGCTTTCTTGAAGGAGTAATGAATTGCGAATCTCTAGAGGAATTTTACAATCAACTTGCTCATGTCTTAGCCCAACGAATTTTAGAGCAGTGTCGAAAGGGATTATATCGTGCTTACTTGCCTAAAACACAGCAGCTTGCTTACGTGCGGGGACGGCTGGATGTGCGACAGGTAATCCAAAAGCCGTGGGATGTCAAACTTAAATGCCACTACGAAGAACACACGGCTGATATTATAGAAAACCAAATTCTAGCCTGGACACTGTTGATCATTGGTCGCAGCGGCTTGTGTGCAGAACGAGTATCACCAATGGTAAGAAAAGCTTATCACGCTCTACAAGGATTGGTAACGTCGCAACCTTGTAGTCTACAAGATTGTATTGGGCGACAGTACAACCGCCTCAATCAAGATTATCGACTATTACACAATCTCTGCCGATTCTTTTTAGACAACACTGCACCAAGTCATGAAAGGGGCGATCGCACAATGCTACCCTTTCTAGTTAATATGGATCGTCTGTATGAACTTTTCGTTGCAGAATGGCTTAAGACTCACTTACCACCAAACTTAATTCTCAAGTCTCAAGAGAGAGTCAACATAGGAAAAACCTTATACTTTAAAACCGACTTAGTGCTGTACGAAAGTTCAACTGTGACACCCCACTACATCCTCGATACCAAATACAAAGCCCCTGTTAGCCCATCACCTCAAGATGTAGCCCAAGTAGTAGCCTACGCTGTGTCCAAAAATTGCCAACAAGTCATTCTAGTGTATCCAACTTCATTAACCCATTCCCTAGATGAACTCCTTGGAAACATCCGAGTCCGTAGCCTCACCTTTTCCTTGAATGAAAACCTTGAACACGCAGGTCGAACCTTCTTAAAAAACCTCCTCCCCTAATCTCTCTGTGCGCCTCGCCCTTACGGGTGACGCTCGTTCCGACGCCGGAGTACCGGCTAACGCTTCGCTATCGCTACCGCAACGCTTACGCCATAAAGCTTGATGCAGTCGCCTACTCCAACTCGCGCTGCGTTTGACCCATCAATCTCACTGCTGAAGCTTTTCAACTCCGCGTCTGTAAAAAATTGCCGCCTCTACAGCACCCCCACTGCACCCGCGCAGAAAGTCCCTGAACCTAAATCCGCAGCAGGGTTGTTGGCACTTGGTACTTTAGGTGCTGCTGCTACGACTTCGGGGTTTTCTCTTTAGGTTTGTTAATATATAGTAGCTGACATAGCCTAGAGATGGAAGTATTAGCTCTTCTGCTGGAAAAATTAGCAACCACAAACAGAAACTAAGAATACATATGAAAACAGTTGACAAGAGTCAATTAAAAGCTAATTTACTAGAATTTTTGCAACTTGTAGAGTTAGAAGGTGAAGAAATTTTAGTGACTGATGGAAGTAAACCAGTCGTGAGAATTTCCCAGTATGAAAAAACTCCTGCTACCGAAGAATTATTTAAAAATATGCGGGGTAAAGTCAAGTATTTTGAGGATTTAACTACCCCAACTACTGAAGAATGGCAGGAGGTATAAAAATTGTCCTTGACACCTGCGCTCTAATCTGGTGGAGTTTAGATCCAGACAAACTTTCTCAACCGGCAAAGGAAGCTTGTTACCAGATGGAACAGGAAAAGATTGAACTACCGTGACCAACCCCTTCGGGGTATGGACACGGATTCTAAGAAG
>CAZZVG010000180.1:0-8441 GCA_964657295.1 Iningainema sp.
ACTTGCGGATCGTTTCACGAGCAGTGAGTAATGACTGGTAAGCCGCACGCACATCCACAGCAATTTGTGATTGCACAACGTTTTCTTGCTGTTGCGATTGATCAAGGGAAGCCTGTGCCTGTGCTACTTCCCCTTGTTGATTGTAGAAAATTGGTAAGTTGACTGCCGCCCCAAAGTACACACCACTCGTGTTTTTCATTGGGGGATCGACGGTGCTGAACTGATACCCACCACTCAGTTGCACATCAGGGACACGTTGGGCTTTGGCTAGGCGCAACTGCCCCTGCGCCACAGCAGTCTGTTGTTGAGCAGCCTTGAAATCCAGGCGCTCCTCATAGGCACGCGCCAGTAATTCATTGATTGTCGGCAATCCAACATCAGGTGTTGGTACCAGTTCCGTCTTTTTGACGACTTTAACTGTTTTAGTGACTACGTTGAAAATTCCTGGATCGTCGATCTCGACATTCTGGGAAGGGTTATCTCCCATTAGGGCGTTAAGTTGAATGCGTGCCTGCTGAATGCGGAGCAAGGCTTGTCTGAGTTGGGGTTCAGTCTGGTTGAGTACCAATTGAGCCTGTAACAACTCAGCCTCAGGAGCGGCTCCTGCCTCAAAGCGCTTGCGGGCAATAAACACCAGCCTCTGGAGCAGTAGATTCTGCTCTTGAAGTGAGCGAGCACTCGCTTCAGCCGCTGCCAGTTCAGCATAAGCTCGACGCACTTGACCGTGAAGATCAAAGCGTGTAGAGTTATACTGTAGAAACGTTAGCTGATACTGAGACTTAGCCACAGATATACGCTTAGAGCGCTTACCGCCCATCTCAAGGTTTTGCGTGATACCCACCTGTTGGGGGTTACCGCCGACGGTATAGACTGTACCGAAACCGTATTGAAAAGCCAACTGGGGATTAGGACGCACTCCAGCAATGGTAATGCCTGCAGCACTGATGTCGAGATTGCGATGGGCTGCTAGTAACACGGGATTTTTCTCGTCTGCTCTCTTGAAAGCTTCACTCAGGCTGAGACGGAAAACAGAATTTGCGGTGGTTTGAGGTTTGGCTACCTCATTTGGTATTCTGTCATTAAGAAGCTTCTTTTGGGCAGAATCATGCCCAGATGCCTGAACTCGCTGTGTTGATTTGATGTTTGGTAAAGGTTCTATAATTGCCGAGTTGATGTTTAACCCTATCTGCTGACTCTGTTTGTTTGTTAGTACAACAGGCTTAGGATCTGGTGTAGATTTAGAAATTTTACTCTCTTGGACATTTTGTTGGGGTTGACTCGCTAACTGCTGTGGAGGAGATGTAGGAAAAGGAAACTCAGGAATTTTACTCTCTTGAGCATTTTGTTGGGGTTGACTTCCTAACTGCTGTGGAGGGGCTGTAGGCAACTCAGAAATCCCGTCCGGCTGTATTTTTTGTGGCAGTGGATTTTCCGGAGCTTTTGGAGATGTCGGAACGTTAGCAGTCTTTTTTTGCTGAACGCAGCCACTCAGCAAGCTCAGCAAAAGAAAACATAAAATATAAAATTGGCGGGGCTGCATCATAGATTATTTTTATAAGACGTGTAGGGGCGAACGGCTGTTCGCCCTTACTAATAGGCGTGTACCTCATCAATCATCAAATCCGCTATAAATATTTCCACAGTTAACGTTTCATTACCTGATTTCGAGAGAGTTTCACTTTAGAAGTCATCGGGCGAACGAGCGGCTGTCCTTTTTTCGGATGTTTACTAGTCTTGTTTTCTACAAGGTTGTAGAGTGTTGGTAGCACCAATAGCGTCAAGAAGGTAGCGGAGATTAATCCGCCGATAATGACGATCGCAAAAGGTTTCTGACTTTGTGAACCGATGCCATTGGATGTTGCCACAGGCAGTAAACCCAAGATTGCCACTGTCGCCGTCATTAATACCGGACGCATCCGTGTCAACGCCCCCTCATAGACGGCTTTCGCGATCAAGTTAGTGGAGAAGTTCCATTCTGGGTGCAAATAGCTCAAATCGTTGATCGTTTTCACGTTATAGCGTGCCGCTACCTGAGTCAGGGCGATATAAGTGACTTGAGATGTCAGGTTAGGGGTGTCGTCCCATTTTTGGCGCAACTCGTTAATATAGCCGATCATAATCACGCCATTTTGTACTGCCACTCCAGTCAAGGCGATAAATCCCACCCCAGCCGATATGCTGAAGTAAGTGTGGGTGACAAACAAAGCTATCACCCCACCAATTGCTGCTAATGGCACGGCGACTAGAATCAGCAGCGCATAACGTGGTGAACCGAACGCCAACAGCAAAATCACAAATATCAAACTGAGGGTTAGCGGCACAACCACCATTAGGCGTTGGTTAGACTCTTGCTGGTATTTGAATTGCCCACCCCAATCAAGCCGATACCCGGATGGTAGATGCACTTGTTGAGCGACTTTTTGCTGCGCTTCTGCCACCGATGATCCCAAGTCGCGCCCGCGCACATTTGCCTTTGTCACAATCCGGCGTTCGTTTTCTTCCCGGTTAATTGTTAAGGCACCTGATGCAACTTCAGTATGAGCTACTAAGGAAACGGGAATTGGTCCGATGGAGCCTGGTGGGTTAATCAGCAGGTTGTCTATTGCCTCTTTGGTGTTGCGGTACGGTTTGGCTAAGCGTACCAACACATTAAAGCGCTTTTCTCCGTCTACTAACTGGGTGGCAGTCTTGCCTCCAATAGCTGTTGAGACGAGATCCTCAACATCTGAGACATTCAGACCGTAGCGGCTGGCAGCATCGCGATCTACAACGACTTGGTATTGTGGTTGACCGAGGAGTTGTTCGTCAGCTACATCCACTAAGCCATGAACTTGATTGATTATAGTTGTAATTTGGTCTCCTAACTTTTGCAAGACGTTGAGATCTGGACCGAAAAGCTTGATTGCCAAACTTCCCTTTGCCCCAGAAATTGCTTCGTCAACGTTGTCTTGGATGTACTGTGAGAAGTTGTACTCGACGTTGGGAATCACGGAAAGATCTTTGTTCATGGCGTTAACCAGTTCCTCTTTGTTCTGGTGGAACTGCGATCGCCACTGGTTGGCGGGTTTAAGATCTACAAGAAACTCAAGATTGCTGAATAAGTTGGGATCGGTGGCGTCATCAGGGCTACCTGTCTGGCTGGTGACGTTTTTAATCTCTGGGTACTTGACAATTTTTTCGCGGATGTGACCTGCAATGTCAATTCCCTCTTCCAGTGAAATTGACGGAGGCAGCACCGTTGCCCGCAGCCAGATGTTACCTTCTTCTAAAGCCGGAAGGAACTCCGAGCCGATATTGAGAAAGAGTACCACTGCCAGCACGAGTGCCGCTACTGCGCCTACCAATACAGGCCACGGATGATTGATTGTCCAGCGTAAAGAGGGCTTGTACAACCACGCTACTAAGTGAACAACTGGGCTTTCCCGCTCGATGACAGGTTTGTGAGTCATCAAAAACGAGATCAGTACTGGGATGATCGTCAGGGAAATCAGCATTGCTCCCAACAGTTGGAAATTCATTGTGAAGGCTAGAGGATGAAACAGCTTGCCTGCAACTCCGTTAAAGCCAAAGATCACAATAAAACAACAGCAAATAATACTTGTCGCAAATAAAATTGGGCGACCAACTTGCTGAGCTGCTTCTAGCACCAGTTTGTTGCGACTCTGGCGATCGCGCAGATGATGTCCTTCCTCACTCAAGCGGCGGAAAGCGTTTTCTACCATCACCACCGCGCCATCAACGATGATTCCGAAGTCGATGGCTCCCAAACTGAGTAGATTTGCGGGAATGTGAAAGAGATTCAGGCAGATAAAGGCAAACAACAATGCCAACGGAATCACAGCTGCCGCCACCAAACCACTGGTAAGGTCAAATAGGAACACAATCAGAACGCAGACTACCAAAACAATTCCCTCTCCCAAGTTGTGAAAGACTGTCTCGAGAGTTTCCCGCACCAACTGGAGTCGGTCGTAAAGAGGTACCAAACGCACTCCCTGCGGTAAAGACTTCTGGATCTCTGGGAATTTTTCGTAGAGGCGTTCGATCACTCGCGAAGGATTCTCGCCGCGCCGCATCAGTACGATGCCCATGACATCATCATTATCCCGGTTTTTGCCGAATTGACCCAGACGGACTCCAGGTCCAACATCGACTGTGGCAACATCTTTGATTCGGGTTGGCGTTCCTCCTTGAGTTGCTGTAATCACAACTCTATTGATATCATCAATATTTTTTAACAGGCCAAGACTGCGGATGACATAAGCCTGACCGTTTTTCTCTATATAGTTACCGCCTGTGGTGGCGTTAGCGTTTGTTAAAGCTTGATACACTTGGTCTATACTCAACCCCAAAGCTTTCATCCTGTCGGGATCAACATTCACTTGGTAAGTCTTGATCGGACCACCCCAACTGGTGACATCAATGACTCCAGGAATTTGCCGAAAGGCTTTTTCGAGATCCCAGTCTTCAATGGCTTTGCGATCCATTCCTGAATAAAGATTTGATTCTACGGTATAACGGTAAATTTCCCCGACAGCACTGGTATCTGCATCTAGTTGGGGTTTGGCATCACTAGGAATATCCGCAGTCCCAATTCGTTCCAAAACCTGCTGGCGAGCAATTTGAGTTGATATGCCGTCTTCAAAATTAATCGCAATAACCGATAAGTTCAGAAATGAGGTAGAGCGTAAGCTTGTCTCACCGGGAATACCGTTTAATTCCTTCTCCAAAGGTACTGTTACCAGTCGTTCCATTTCTTCTGCAGCTTTACCTGGTAGAATTGTAATTACACTCACTTGTGGAGTTGTGAAGTCTGGATAGGCTTCAATCTCCAAAGTCCGGAACGCTCCGTACCCTACTACCAACAGTAAGCAGGTAAGTAATAGGGTAATATAGCGGTTGTTGAAGGCAAGGGCAATGAGTCGATCAATTAGTTTATTCACGCTCAATTTCGCTTTAGGTCGAAGCTGTAACTAAGCACATATTGGATAATTGGTAATGGGAAGATCATTATTTATTTCCTAATGCCCTTTTTCTCAATCACCTATAATTTCTTACCAACTGACTGACGTTAATAGATTCCATATCTCACTAAACCGATGGGAATATCTGCATCGGAACCAACGAGTCTAACGGAAAGCCCATATAACCAAGCGTTAGAAACACCCAATACTCTGACATTATTCATATCAATATTGAGAATGGTTCCAGGAGCGACTGGTTCGGAAAACTTGACAGTAACAACGTTACTGCCTTTCACTCTATTAATCGATACATTGGTATCAATATGCTGTCCGAATTGGTTGGAAATTTTAATCTTTTTACTTACATCTAAGCCCTCTGGTACTCTAATATTTATTTGTTCAAGAGCATTGCCATTGCTAGGAATTTGTAATTTGAAAGAATGTCGCACATTGCTAGCAATGCTGGGACGAATACGTTTGGGAAATGCGACTTCTCCAAAGATGGAAGGAAGTACATCTATCTTTTTAATAGTAGTTGTATCAGCAGTTATGCTTGGATCGGCAATACATACATTCACCATCAACAGGTTGAATGCAGCAGCGTAAGCTAGCCTTTTTATCATTAAGGTTCATTAGCTGTAACAATGATTAGTGTCTCTATCTACATCAGTAGTAGAAGGACAAATACGGTTTATGTAATACTGTAAATAAAAAGTTCTTAAGAGAACGTTTCTATTTACGTAAAACAAGTGTAATTGATAAATGTAAAGAACTCGGAAAGATTTTATTGAAAAACTAAAAATTTTTGGCTGTGATTGTTTCCAATTTCCAGAGGTTAAAGTGGTGCCACAGACAAGCTTCACAAGGTGAGGCTTATTCCCACAAAGATCTCAGTCCCCTACTCCGAAAAACTTGACAACATGCACGCTGCTCATCACAGAGCAGAGATATAGAAAAATTCTCAATAAGCTAACAACTACTTGAGGCTTTCTTGAGATTAAGGAGTTTTTATTGACAAGATGAGTCACGTCTGCTAATTTACCAGAATCATGGAGACGCAACCAAAATATTTCTATAAGGGTGAGGAAGTAATGAAAAGGTCCTGGCAATTTGTGCTGGCTAGCTCAACAGTTGTTAGCCTGCTAGTTAATAGTTCTACTGCATCTGCTCGTGAGACACCAGCTACATCGTCCGTGATTGAGCAGCAACAGATAGTTAGCCCAAAGAAAAATTCTCAAAGTAAGAGCCAGGATAACTTGATGGCACAAGTAACATCAGCCTCACAAGGTTCTGATGTGCAACCCACAGACTGGTCATTTAAAGCATTGCAATCTCTCGTAGAACACTATGGCTGTGAAGGATACCCCAATGCTACATTTCCAGGAAATCACGCGATCGCGCGCAATGAATTTGCGATCGCTTTAAATGCTTGCTGGAATCGTGTGAATAAATTGATCGCAACCACAGCTACAGTAGATACCGTAAAAAAAGAAGATTTAGTTAATATCCATAAATTAAAACAAGCATTTCAGGTGGAATTAGCAAAACTTTGGGGGCATGATGCTGTGACAGCAAATCAATCTTCTCCTATAACCAGACCTAGTGCTGACAAGTCACCAGAGCTAAACCCCAAACCCGATAACCCGAATGCTCACTTTCAGTCTCAGGTAACTAAACTCGCGACACAACTCACAGCCAAGACAAAAACGGTAGCAGTACCAGTACCAGGTACAGTCGAGATCTCTGCTGATAAATTACAGCCTAGTTCTCCAACTTCAGACTCACCAATCTCTCAAGCACCTGCGATTGTGCCGCCTGCAACCCCGACTCCGGCGAAAAAACCGAAATATAAGTTTAGCTATTTGGGGATAGGGGCGAACTTCGGAGCTGGTGGACAAACTAGTGCTTTGGGCGCAACTAGCTTTGCCGCATTTAGCAAATTTGCCCTTAGTCGTTCTTTTTCCATCAGACCGGCTCTTTTGGTCAACCAAGATACAACATTTTTGTTACCCATCACCTATGACTTTCCCATAGAGGGACCAGGACATATTGCTCCCTATTTTGGTTTGGGAATGCAGTCATCATCGCCATTTTCCGCAGCGCGTACAAAGAGTGATTTGTTGCTCACAGCCGGGATCGACTATCCGATCAATTCTCACCTCGCGCTGACGGCGGGAGTGAATCTGGGAACATTCAACAGCTCTGGTGTTGGTGGTTTGCTGGGGCTTGCCTATATCTTCAACACTGCGCCTGGTTCAGAGTCAAGTACCACCTCTGCTCCAGAGCCAGGTACTACACCGAATCAACCACAAAAGGAACCTAATTCAGAGCCAAGTACCACCTCTGCTCCAGAGCCAGGTACTAAACCGGCTCAACCAGAAAAGGAACATCACTTCACCGAAAACTGGAATGCCCACTTTCAGGGAACCTTTATCTACCAGTACAAGCCAGGGTTTTATGCCCGTTATTCAGGGGCGAATAGTTTATCGAATACTGCCGAAGACTTAACCTATAGCTACAGTTTCACTGGCTTTTTTGGGGCGCGTCTGTGGCAGGGCGGCGAGTTTTATATAAACCCAGAAATATCCTCATCGATACCACCCAGTGGTTTGTTAGGGCTGGGAGCTTTGTCGAATGGCGAGGATCAAAAATCGGGATCAGTAACGCCACTACTGTATCTGGCAAGAGCTTTTCTGCGCCAAACCTGGAGTTTGGGGGGAGACAAGACGTTTGTCGAGTCTGGGCAAAACCAACTGGCTGAGGATGTGACTAGCCGACGACTGGTTTTGACGGTAGGGAAACTGTCTGAAACCGATTTGTATGGTCCCAATCGATTTTCCGGCAGCCCGCGCACTCAATTTTTCAACTATGCCTTTCTTAGCTATGGGGCATTTGACTACGGTTCTAATGCTCGTGGCTATACTGTTGGAGCCGCTTTGGAGTATTTCCTGGATAAGTGGACGTTTCGGGTGGGGCGGTTTGCTCTGACGACTAGATCCAATGGACCGACTTTCGATTATCGTCTGTTCGACCATTACAACGATGCCATTGAGATCGAACGTTCCTACGTCCTTGGTAAACAACCGGGCAAGCTGCGTCTCATGGGTTTTCGCGATCGCGCTGTTCTGGGTTCATTCCAGGATGCTTTGAATCTGTGGCGAGCGAATGGAGAGGTTGGGGTACCCGCGATCGCCAATGTCCGGAATAACAAAAAAGACCAGTATGGCTTCGGTATTGGGGTGGAACAAAGTCTTGGCAGGGATGTAGGACTGTTTGCGTTCGGCAGTTGGAACGATGGTCGCACTGAAAATTACAACTATTCAGATATTCAAAGATCATTTGCTACAGGCTTGAGCATTCAAGGCAACAACTGGGGGCGACCACGGGATACCCTTGGTTTGGGGTATGGGCTGAATGGCCTCGGCTCATCGTTTCGTCAGTATCTAGCAGCTGGGGGAATCGGCACCTTTATTGGTGATG
>CAZZVG010000181.1:0-8439 GCA_964657295.1 Iningainema sp.
GACTTTTGACTTTTGACTTCCCGCAGGGCGGTCATTGTACAATTAGAGCGAATTACTCAAGATTGATGGTGTGCTAATGACTAATGGCTTAATCTGTACTTAGAACCATTAGCCCTCTCCGAGTCTCAAAAATCAAAAACCTTTGAGTCATTCCTCACAATGGGAAAAGTGCATGTCGAAAAAATCTCGCTATTTCCGTTCAGCAGTTAAACAATCACGCCCAAAAGACTTCTATCATCAACCAGGAACGATACCAGGAACCCTGCTCGTTGATGCAGATGCGCCACTACCAAAGATTGCATTGATTGATTATAATGCAACTCATGCTATCTGTAAAGAAGTCACGACACCCGAAGAGTGCGCCACCTATCTACTTAACGCGGAATCAGTCTCATGGGTGGACGTGCAAGGTTTAGGTAGTGAAGACATTTTACGACGCTTGGGTCATGAGTTCGATTTGCATCCTCTGGTTCTAGAAGATGTGGTTAATGTGACAGAACGTCCCAAAATAGAGGATTATGAAGAACATTTAGTGATTATTGCTCGCATGGTCGTTCCAAAAGAGAGAACGTTTGGCTTTCATAGCGAACAAGTGAGTTTGGTGTTGGGAAAAAATTACTTGCTGACAGTACAAGAGGAACCGGAATATGATTGTTTGGAAGGAGTGCGATCGCGCATTCTCAAAGGTAAAGGTCTTATTCGCAAACATAAAGCCGATTATTTAGCATATTCTCTTTTGGATGCGATTATTGACGGGTTTTTCCCAGTTTTAGAACAGTATGGCGAGCGGATTGAAGAATTGGAAGATGAAGTGATCGTCAACCCTTCCCGGCAAACACTACTACAAGTTTATCAGATTCGGCGAGAATTGCTGCAACTGCGTCGTGCTATCTGGCCCCAGCGGGATATGATTAATGCTTTAATTCGAGATTGCAGCGATCTCATCTCTGAGGATGTTCGGATTTATCTGCGAGATTGTTACGATCATGCCGTGCAAGTGATGGATATGGTGGAAACTTTCCGAGAACTGGCAACGGGCTTGATGGATGTGTATCTTTCGGCAGTCAGTAACAGAATGAATGAAATTATGAAGGTTTTGACTGTAGTTTCATCAATTTTTATTCCATTAACTTTTATTGCTGGAGTCTATGGGATGAATTTTGAGTATATGCCAGAACTGAAATGGCATTGGGCGTATTTTGTTTGTTTGGTGGTGATGGCAGCGATCGCCTCTGGGTTGGTATTCTTTTTCTGGCGACGGGGTTGGCTCGAGAATGCTTCCATTATTACACATGATTAAATATTTAAGATGTCAGCCATCAGCCGTGAGCAACAGAAGTGAATTACTCACCTAAACAAGTAATGTATGCTGATAGCTGATAGCTGACCTTAAGACTAGCACAGGAGGTTTCAACTCTAAAATTATGAGAAACGGTAACAATAATTTAATTATTTTGACGCTTTATATCATTGGCGTCACGTACACCATTAATCAAATGGTGGAGTCTATTGACGACCAAGTGAAGCTAGAATTCGATAAAGCGTCTATTGCAGAACAGCTGAAAAAGCAAAATCTTGAAGATAAGATAGCGATTAATTTTACACTCAAATCAATGTATCCGATTGAACAGCCGCAAGAGTTGATACTGAGTGTGGAGAATAAATCCTCGGATCTGGCAATATACGTTGATTGGGATAACAGCGCTCTGGAAGAATTTGACGGTGCCTCACGAAGAATCATCCGGAAATCACCAGATTTGACTCGTGACTTAGCTGTACCCCAAATCCCCAGTCTGATTGTTCCTGGTAAAACACTTAAAGAAGTCATCGCATCTGAAAGTGTTTTTGAACGTAATCAAGAGAAGGGAGTATATGAACCGAAAAAACCAATTGCCAATATTCTGAAACTGAAAACAGGCATCAAGCCACAAAAGAAACAGTACAACGAGTTTATCACTAGAAAACGTAACTTTCAGTTTTCGGTAGATTTAGTTTTGCGGCTAGCTGAGACAAATGTAGGTCTAGCACCTGGAATCACTACATCTCCGCTATGCATTATTAAATGCCCGTTCACTGTAAGAAAACTACCTTGGACGTATGCTCTACCTTGGAATAAAAAGAGATAGACAACTTTATATTGGGGCTGTTAATCGTTTGTCTTGTCAGTAAAAGCGAACAATCTTCTCAAACCCGCCCGCACATCTGTTATTCGGTATCACATACATATTTAGGTTTTTTACAAGGAACACAGAGAAAATTCTTGTGGCAGACTCCGGTAAAGCGTACTACACTAGAAAATAGGAGAAAGTAGGCGCAGGCGGTTGCAAACCAGTTTTTCGACTGGTTTGAGGAAAGTCCGGGCTCCCAAAAGACCAGACTTGCTGGATAACGCCCAGTGCGAGCGATCGTGAGGATAGTGCCACAGAAATATACCGCCAAATCAGTACTGAGCAATGAGTGCTGAGTCCTGAGTGACTCAGCAATGCCAGTCGCCTCAACGGGGGGAACCCCCGAAGGGCGCTGGCTCCTCAGGAATCAGCACTGAAGATGGTAAGGGTGCAAAGGTGCGGTAAGAGCGCACCAGCAGCGTTGAGAGGCGCTGGCTCGGTAAACCCCGGTTGGGAGCAAGGCGAAAGGAGCTATGGTTGGTCTTTTACCAGTTCCGCAGAATAGAGCCGCTTGAGGTGTCTGGTAACAGGCATCCCAGATAGATAACTGCCCTCGTAAGAGAACAGAACCCGGCTTATGTCCGACTTTTTCCTCAGATTTTTTTGTATGTTTTTTGTAAGAGTAAAGTATATTCTTAACTTATAACTCTCCCCCCCGCCTTTAATGTCTCTTGCCTATCCACGCCGTCAGCGACAGCTTGAAAACCTAGTACAAAAATTCGGGTTGCCAGCACAAGCACCGATAAAGTGGCAATTGTTAGACATGGCGCTGACTCATTCGACTGTGTCTGAATCAGCAAATTACGAACAACTTGAGTTTGTTGGCGACGCGGTTGTGAGATTGGTGGCGGCTTTGGTGTTATGGGAAAATTATCCAGATTGTCCGGTAGGAGATTTCGCGGCAATTCGCTCAGTATTGGTGAGCGATCGCGTCCTTGCCCGATTAGCAAAAGAATACGGTTTGGAACTCTATCTACTCGTCACAGGTAGTGCCGTTGCCGATAAATTCGGTCAAGAATCAAGATTAGCAGATGCTTTTGAAGCCGTTTTGGGTGCGTTATACTCAAGCACAAGCAATTTGGAACTTATTCGACCTTGGCTAGATCCTATCTTCAAAGAACTAGCAGCAGAAATTCGTCTCGATCCAGCCAAATTTAACTACAAAGCCGCTTTGCAAGAATGGACTCAAGCTCATTTTAAAGTTTTGCCTGTATACCGAGTTGTGGAAATCAATCAACCGCATGACAATCAAGACCGTTTCCTTGCTGAAGTTTGGCTCTACGACAAAAAATTAGGTCAAGGCAAAGGACGATCTATAAAAGCCGCAGAACAAGCTGCAGCAAAAGTGGCTTTTTTATCAGTGAACACTCAGGAGAAACCCTGAACTCAAATAAGTTGTCTTTTGTTAATGACTTCTGACCAATGATGATTGACTAATGATTAAAATTGCGATTGTTGGAGTTGGGCGTTGGGGTGTCCATTTACTGCGAAACTTTTTAGAACACCAAAGAGCAGTCGTGGTGGCTGTCGTGGACCCCAACCCAGAACGCTTGACTATGGTGAAACAGCAGTATAACTTAGATGAAAGTATACTACTGACAACCGAGTGGCAAGCCATAAAGCAGGTTTCAGTGGACGCAGTAGCGATTATTACTCCCGCTTGCACTCATTACTCTTTAATTACCGATGCTTTGAACTGGGGCTATCATGTTTTAGCAGAAAAACCCTTAACTTTGAACCCAAAAGAATCCTCTGAGCTTTGTCAGTTAGCAAAAAGACAGCAACGACAACTGATTGTTGACCATACTTATTTATTTCATCCAGCAGTTGAACGAGGAAAAGCTGTCATTCAAGCAAATCAACTGGGCAGTTTACGCTATGGCTACGCGACTCGCACCCACTTGGGACCAGTCCGTCAAGATGTTGACGCAATGTGGGATTTAGCCATTCACGATATTGCTATCTTTAACAACTGGCTGGATCAAACACCAATTATTGTACAAGCAATAGGTACTGTGTGGCTACAGGGAGAGGGGACTAGGGAAGTTACTCACTCCCTACCTCAAAAGCAAGGATTAGCTGACTTAGTATGGGTGACTCTGACATATCCAAATGGTTTTCAAGCATACATTCACCTTTGCTGGCTCAACCCCGATAAACAAAGACGAATCGGAGTTGTGGGAAGTTCGGGAGCGATGGTTTTTGATGAAATGTCGCAGTCGCCTTTAATCATACAACATGGTGAGTTTGCACTCTTCAGTAGTCAGTTTATTCCGATCAATCAAAGACAGGAAGTGCTGGAAATAGCAGCAGGCGAACCATTACAAAGAATGTGCGATCACTTTATCACCAGCGTCCTCACAAATACTCCCTCACAAGTTTCATCGGGTTCGGTGGGAGCGGAGTTAGTAGAAATTCTGACAAGTTTGACAGAATCTCTCAACCAAGGTGGCAAACCAATCTTTCTTAATAACGGTTGCTAATAAGTAAATTTCAAATCAAAAGCTTGATATATAAGAATTTCTTTCTTTTGCCTTTTTACTTTTTACTTTTGCCTTGTTGCACTAGTATGGTGTACCACACTCAGAATCAGCAACTGCCGCAGGCTGGTTTCGATGATTTTCTCGGCAAAGTAAAATTTGAGCCAAACGTTGTTGGTAATAAAATCGATGAGTAACCCAGCCAAGAGGCGCACCAGCAATGATACCAATAATCAAACCAATCACTAGACTAGAAAAAAGATGTTTTCTAGCGACTTTATTTTTTGTGGCAACCGTATTTTCGTTCAACATAAAGATTTCTCTTGAATAAAGTTAGAAGTTAGGAGTTAGGACGTGTAAGTTAAACACTTATGTTGCTTATGCAGAATTAAAGTCTAAGGTGTTAATATCTTGGGATGTCACTACTATAAAATTCAACTTAGATAAACATAGAAAAGAGTGTTTTTTTCTATGTTTATCTATGAATTGAAATCTAAATTGAATGAGACCCGAAAATATTAAATTTCCGCACCGGCTTTTGGTTCAGCACCCATAGGCCCAACGTAATCGCGGAAAAGAGTAATTTGTTGCTCGAATTCCAATTCTTTAATTTCATCCAAAAGTTCTTGAGCTTCGGAAGGAAGCTTGTAACCTGGCGGCACAGGAATGATAGTCAAATTTTGCATACCTTGAGATAGGCGATACCAAAAAAGCAACTTGGTCGTATCGCTCATAGAGCCATACATGCGAGTATATTCGTTGTCTGCTTTGTTAATTAAATCGCGTTGAAACTGCAACTGTTCTTCGTGGGATTTTTCCTTAATTTGATTGAACAAACCTTCAGCAACTTCCTCGGAAACAGTACTAGCACCAGGAGCTGCGGGGGTGATAGAACTACCCATTTCCTTATAAATAAACCAAAATAGACCGAGTTGCGTGTCCACATCCAAGGCTTGAAATGCTGTGACGTGTTCGTGAATGATTGGATCGTTGGTTTGAGCAGATGTCATCTTAAACTCCGATTGCAATTAATTAGCATTATGCTTCACTTTATCAAAAGTGTGTTAGGTATTTAACCTTACTGAAGACAGATGTATCTAAATCGCAAAGAAGAATAATGGGAAGGTAATTGCTAATAATATAAGTAGTCAGAAATGAAGGAATAAATAATTCCCAAAGCTCTATTGACATACTACAGAATATATGTACCCAATTAAGACATGATATGGGAAATCAAGCGACTATTGAAAATCGCTATAAAGCTTGCAAATCGGGATTTTAAAGTTCTTAATTCCTCTGAGCGGTACTCGCAACTTGGGTAAATAAGTGCAATATCTTATAAAGTGCCAAGACAGCACAACTACAAGCCTATGTTATATTTACAAATAATTATCTGGACACAATATAAAAATAAAGGCGTTGCTAAATAGAGGATTCTTTTTTGCGACTTTGCGCCTACTCTGCTTTGACGGCTCCGCCGAATGCGTGAAGCTAATTCCTACTTCAATTATGCAACGCCAAAATAAATTCCTTTCTTCAGCTCCTCTCCTGATAATCTTCAGAAGATGTCGGATCTAACTCCCAGCGCTCATCGTCACGCTGTTCTAGAATATCATTCGTGCGCAGAAAAGCGCGATCGTCCATTTCCAGTCCGACTGCTGCTCCTAATTCTTCAGTTACATTTTGATCAGGAGTGGCGACGGTACCACCAACAGCTTCTTCACCGACTGAGTTCGCATCTTGCCAGTCAGCATCAACATCACCACCAGTTAGTTCGGGACTCGTATCTGTATACTCGTGTCGTTCATCCTGCATTGTTCGCCCACCGATGTTGTATCCTGGCAAATCTTTGACACCAGTTCCGTAAGATTCAGTAATTTCCTGGGGTAAATCAGATGATTCACGATCAATGTTACTCTTGTGCCGTGCTAAATCTTTTTTTTCCGCCATATTCCTAGCTTTTGCTGCATCCTCAATACCATAACGCTTTCCTTTCTATCGGGTTTCTTCCAAAAGATGTATATCTTTAGAAACTAAACAATCTCTTTCCTTAGAGTGAAGAGACTATAACAATAAATGCTTAGCGTTGCAAGTAGAAATTTTGGTTTCTAAATTAAGAACGAATCTGGAAATCATACTTGAGTTAGGTAAATTCTTGTTGTAACAACTCCACACAGATCCCTTCGGGTAGGTGTGGGCTTCTAAGAAATTAGAGGTAGGTTTAAATCAATTGATGATAACTGAGAAAACACAAAATCGTCAAGTTTTATTGTCATAAATTATGGTAGAGATAAATTGTTAATTCTCAACTCTAAATGACTCACATAGATAAAGAGTTCTTTCTATAGATATATTACTGAAATATTTAAAAGTCTTTCTAAGGAGCGAAGAAAAGCGTAGATGTAATCATTAATACTGTTATAAGAACTGGCTATGTTGTTTAGAGAGAAATTTATCCTCACGTCGAGCTTGCAAAAACTTGAACATGGTGTGATTTCTCAAAGCTGTCTGTATCTACTGAGTGTACAGGATAATCAAAGTATTATTGGTGAATTTGCTAATACCGTTTATAAAGATGAGTAGTCAGATTTGAGTTGTATAAATAGGTAAAAGTGAAACACATTATTTACCGGGATGAGATTCTCAAAAAAGTTTAAGGAAAAAAATGACAAGTTACAAGAACATTTCTGAAAAAAAAGTTGCTATCCTCATTGAGAATGGAGTAGAGGATGCAGAATTTCAAGTCCCTTATAACGGGTTAAAACAAGCAGGAGTTGAAGTGGTTGTCCTTGGTTCTCGGACAAATGAAAAATATTCAGGTAAGCGCGGCAAGCTTTCCATACAAGCTGATGGTACGACAACTGAAGCGATCGCTGCTGAATTTGATGCTGTCATTATTCCAGGTGGTATAGCTCCTGATGAAATGCGGCGGAACCCAAATACAGTACGCTTTGTACAAGAGGCAATGGCACAAGGCAAGTTAGTGGCTGCAGTTTGTCACGGGCCACAAGTTTTAATTGAAGGTGATTTACTTAAAGGCAAACAAGTGACAGGTTTCATCGCAATTCGTAAAGATATAATTAATGCGGGTGCCAATTATATAGATGAGCCATTAGTTGTTGACGGAAATTTGATTACATCGCGTCAACCGGGAGATTTATCAATTTTCACCACAGCTATTTTGAGTCGTTTGGGTTATGGTGGTAAAGATGTAGCTTTACCAAATGAGAGAGATCCAAATGCAGATTGGTGGAAGCTAGCTGATGCTTGGGGTGGTTCTACGAAGGGCGATATTGTCAAAGGTTTGAATACTGCTCTTGCGGGCGAGCGTTATTCTCAAGAAGCTCTGGGCAAATACGCAGAGAAAGAATCATATCAAGAGGTGCGCTCGCTCTTTCTAGAGATGATAACTAACAAGCACCGTCACATTGAATTGTTAGAAGAACGTCTCAATCAACTCGGTGAGAAACCGTCTCTAGCAGCAAATGTTGCCAGCCAGTATGCGAAGGTAAAAACTGCTCTTACCGGAAGTGATGATATTTTTCAAATACGTTCGGCATTGGGTGATGTGCAAACTGGTATAGGTGATATTGGAAATCTCATAGCGGCATTTACCGATCCAATCTCAACTGCAATTTTTACCCACATTCACAAAGATTTATTGATGTACGAACAGCAACTCGTAAATATTTATCGATCGCGTACAAGTGGTGGTGTAGAGCCAGCAAAGCCAAGCACAGGTGCTGCTGTC
Source organism: Iningainema sp. (assembly GCA_964657295.1). Lineage (GTDB taxonomy): Bacteria > Cyanobacteriota > Cyanobacteriia > Cyanobacteriales > Nostocaceae > Rhizonema. The sequence goes on from CAZZVG010000181.1 coordinate 8,400, forward strand.
ACAATGTAATAGTAAATATTTAGATAACGACAGGTTAGTA
>CAZZVG010000182.1:0-8427 GCA_964657295.1 Iningainema sp.
GAGTCGGGGAAGACTCGTGAATAATTTCTCTATCAAGATAGGTTATTACACATCTCCCCATCTCCCCCTCTCCTCATCCTCATCACTAATATACTGAGCAAATAACTTAGGTAAAAGAGTTGGTGGTGCTGCGAGATGGACTTCGGCACCTGTGGCGATCAAACTCCAGATGTTTGAACGTGCCACTCGCGAATGCAGGATGTCTCCAACAATGGCGATTTTTTTATCCTTTAAAAGTTCAATTCGAGGACGATCTGGATCGAGGAGAGTACAAATGGTAAATAAGTCTAAGAGTGCTTGGGAAGGATGCTCGTGTTGCCCATCCCCAGCATTTAGGACACTGACTCGGACACCAAGACGATCCATTTCCTGGGCGATCGCCTGAGGGACTCCTGCTTCTCGATGACGAATCACCATGATATCAGTTCCCATAGCTAAGTATGTCTTTGCCGTGTCCAGAATAGTTTCTCCTTTTGTGATGGAAGAACTTGCTGAGGCGAAGTTCAGCGTATCTGCTGAGAGGCGCTTAGCAGCTAGTTCAAAACTACTCCGAGTGCGGGTAGACGGCTCAAAAAATAAATTGGCTACCACCTGTCCCTGCAAAGTTGGTACTTTCTTTGTCCGCCGTGATAGCACCTCCTGAAAACTAAAAGCAGTTTGCAAAACGGTATTGTATTCATCTGTGGTGAAGTCAGCGAGGGAAAGAATATGGTGACGAGTCCAGGTAGTCGGCATATAACTATTTATTTTTTGGCCTAGTGTCGCGATTGGTGAAGCAGCGCGGTGAGTCCAGCACTGCAGGCGGGTTTCCCGCCGTAGGTGACTGGCGAACCCGTAAGGGTCTTGGGGGTTTCCCCCATGAGCGACTGCTGAACCCGAAGGGTGGATAGTTGATAGTTGATGGTACCAATCACCAAAAAACACTCAACTATCAACATGCTAATGTCAGTTAATGTTGTATGTGGAAAACATGCATTGCTGTCGAGATCAGCGATAGGAAAATCATGAATCCGATCGCATCGAGTAGTGTTGTTACAAGTGGCCCACTCATCAAAGCCGGATCGAGTTTCAGTCGCTGCACGCCTATTGGTAGCAATGTTCCTAAACTGACAGCAATCAGAGTATTGACGAACATTACGCTTCCTGCAACTAATGATACCCATCGATCTTGAGGCGATGCCCAAATTAAGGAAAGAATAGCCATAGTCACACCTAATGTTAAAGCAGTACCCAGTCCCGCAGTCAGTTCCTTACGGAGAATTTTGAGAGTATCTTGAGGAGTCACTTCTCCCACACCAAGTCCACGGATAGTGACTGTTAAAGCTTGAATACCCACAGTGCCACCTGTGTTGGAAAAAAGCGGCATGATCACAGCTAACACTGGTACCATTGAAATTATTGACTGAAAAGGCGCGATCGCACTTGAAGCACCGATATACAGACACATAATTCCCAACAGCCACGGTAAACGCTGGCGAATCGTGACTAGGGGAGATGACAACGCTGAGTCTTCCCCACCACTAACCCCTGCCAATTTTTGAATGTCTTCTGTCGCCTCCTCTTCGAGAATATCCATGACATCATCAATTGTGACAATACCCACTAGTCGATCTTCGCGATCAACGACAGGTAATGCTAACAAGTCATAGCGTTTCATTATTTTCGCGACTTCTTCTTGAGGTGTTTCAGTTCTGGCTTTGATGAGGCGACTGCTGGCAATTTCTCGGAGATTAGTATTGGGGAAAGTAAAGAACAACTGCCGTAAAGAGACAACACTCACTAACTTGCGCTGATCGTTTGTCACGTAAGCGTAGTAAATCGTCTCCTTGTCTTCGTCCTGAGAACGGATTTTTCTCAAAGCTTCGCCTACAGTCAAGCCTTCTTGCAATTGTACGTATTCTGTTGTCATCACCCGTCCGGCAGTGCCTTCAGAATAACCGAGAATCGTCACAGTCGCTTGCCGTTCTTCTGGACTCAGTTCTTGTAATAACCATTTAACGACGCCTGCTGGCAATTCATCAAACAACTCCGCTCGTTCGTCAGGACTCATTGCCTCGACAATTTGCGCCACTTGTGCATCATGTAGGGAAGTAATCAGTTCTTGCTGTACTTCACCTGGTAGATATTCAAAGACATGAATTGCCTGACGTTTGTTCAGGAGGCGGAATGAAATTGCCCGTTGTTGCTGGGGTAATTGTGTAATGTAATCTCCCGCATCAACAGGTTGTAAACGATTCAAATCTATCTTGAGCTGATTTAGGTCAGCAATGTCAATCACTGAACTGCGAGCATGTTGCGTAAGCATAAAAACCTCCTAATGTCTCCTCTGCCCTAGGAGACATGCTCGCCAGTTCAGAGGAGGATAGTACTGCCATCTGGTGGACTGTGGTCCATAAAATCTTAGAATTTCAACATCGATAACCAATTATAGGCATCGCTAATTCATCATACTAGCCCGGAGCACAACGCTTCGGTAGATGCTGAGACTCGGTGCGGAAAATTTTTTTTGCCACACTTTATAAGCCTTTGTTTGCCCTGATGCCCTTTAAGTTGTTGTAAATTTTACTACTGCTACGATTTATGTCAAGCGTATGATAAACCAACTTTGTAACTTTATCATGTCAAATTATTGACTTGTACTCAGGTAGTCTTTGTTTAACCGCAAAAAGGAATCTGTGCAATTGTACTGAAATTTATCTAGGAAGAAGCAGGAAATTAGTAGGGGCGAACGGCCGTTCCCCCCTACTCCGGTGATGGCAGTACAAGAATTTTATCAAAAACAACTGCCGTGCTGAAATAGGAAATTTAGCACGGCAGTATTGTTTATACTAAAAGCTATTTTTATCAGTGTGACAGGTATTGGAGAGGAAATTATTCCCAGATCTAATTCTCTTTTACCAAGAAAGTTTGCTAAATTACCAACTTACAACTTGGTAGTAGGCTTTTCGCTCGTCACCCCCTTTTCATAGTTCAAAGTGTAGACACCTTGAGTGTCGAGGACGCGATACCACAAACCCGTTTGTTTGCCCATAGAAAGAATTTTATTGAGAGTGATTTTAGCTGTCTTGAACTGTTGTGAGGTCAAATTATTCCCATGAATATCTCGTACAATGGCATCAATGTGAATATGCCTATCAGGTAAAGTGCGCATGAGAATTAGGACAGCATTCTGTAGGGAGTACTGTTGGTATTCTGGTAGAAGCGGCAAGCTGTTATGTTTTCTGGGAATAGCGAGTTTGGGAATATCGCAAATGTCAGGTTTTACTGATGGTGAAGTTTGAGGTTTCTCGTCAACAATTGCCTCTAGAGGCTCTTCGAGCACGGCTTCTATTTTGGATGCATCAGGCAACTGCCGCAAAATTGGCGAACTCACCTGGTCCTCTAAAGCATACCCTGATATTAGATCTGACAAAGTTCTGATCTGGTCGCTAATAAAAGACAAGCGACGCTCTAATTGGGATGCTTCTAAAACGTAACGCTCACGCTCTACTTCTAAAAACCTTACAATATCGGATAAATCAGCCATACCTATGCGATCGCAAGAACAAAAAGTGGACAAAAAGGAAGTTTATGTTAAAGCACACATTCGTGCCATTCGACAAAGAGTGTACCGATTTGTCTGTAAAGAATGCCAAATATTGGTCGAACGCATTTGCTATCCTTCTCGACCAGTATTTTGTGAACGTTGCCGATCCCCGAAAGTTAAACCGCAGGAATCTTCGTCCAAGTTGATTGCCAAATCAAAAAAGAAATCCAGGAAAAAAGAACCTGTTTCCATTTTGAAGACTTCGTAAACCGCACTACAAACATTTACTCTTATCTCATCAGTGTAGTCGTTATTGCGTCTCTGTCAGCAATTTTGTGGCACAAAGCTAAAGTCGTGCTTTGTTAACGCCACTACCCCTGTTAACAATAGGTGGTAACATATCGCAATGAACCTTCAGGGTAAGTGAAATTGCACTTCGTGCCGTTTTGCTAATGCGTCTCTACATAACAAAAAAATGTCAAAACTTAACTCAGCGCTCCTAATTTAGGTCTTATCAGTCTTCGTGTCCTATTGGCAGAAGCCTTTTCATATGAGATAATAAAGTTGAAAGTCCCCAACTGTACTCTACTGTGGTCTGTGGTCGATTATCGAACTTGTTTTAGCGTCGCTTAAATAATTCACTTCACAAATCTAAAGTCTAATTCCTGTAATAGTTCTCGTATCGAAAACATGAAAACAGCTACCCAACTGCAAGCACGTCTTGAGAATTATTACCAGCAAATCAAGACGATTATCCTAGCACGTCAAAACCCGATTACTGGATTGCTACCTGCAAGTACAGCAATAACTGCCCACGGGGATTACACGGATGCTTGGGTGCGTGACAATGTATACAGTATTCTGGCGGTTTGGGGACTGGCGATCGCATACCGCAATGTTGATGAAGACAAAGGGCGTACCTATGAACTAGAACACAGCGTCATCAAGCTGATGCGTGGATTGCTATTTTCAATGATGCGACAAAGTTTGAAAGTAGAGCGATTCAAGTATACTCAGTCTCCACTAGATGCTTTACACGCTAAGTATAATACGGCGACGGGCGATATCGTTGTTGGCGATGATGGCTGGGGACATCTGCAAGTTGATGCCACATCGATATTTTTACTGATGTTGGCACAAATGACTGCGTCTGGATTCCAGATAATTTTCACGCTGGATGAAGTGAATTTTGTGCAAAATCTAGTTTATTACATTGGAAGGGCTTACCGCACACCGGATTACGGTATTTGGGAACGGGGTAACAAAATCAACAGTGGTAATGCAGAATTAAACGCGAGTTCTGTGGGTATGGCAAAAGCCGCCTTGGAAGCAATCAATAGCTTAGATTTATTTGGCGTGCGTGGTAGTCAAGCATCGGTGATTCACGTGCTGCCAGATGAAATTGCGCGTGCCAGAATTACGCTAGAATCTTTATTGCCGCGAGAATCGTCTTCAAAAGAAATTGATGCAGCGCTGTTAAGCGTCATTACTTTTCCCGCCTTTGCGGTAGAAGATGTGGAGTTAAGCGATCGCACTCGTAACGATATCATAACTAAGCTGGAAGGAAAATACGGCTGCAAAAGGTTCCTGCGGGATGGACACCAAACAGTCTTAGAAGACAAACACCGCTTGCACTACGAACCGTCAGAACTCAAACAATTTGAGCATATTGAGTGCGAATGGCCTTTATTTTTCACCTACTTACTTCTGGATGGTTTGTTTCGCGGCAAAGAAGAACAAGTTAAACATTACCAAGAACGTTTAGAATCCTTAGTCGTTGAACGTAATGGATTACATTTGCTCCCAGAACTTTATTACGTCGAGGACAAAAATGTCGAGGCGGAAAAATTAAATCCACAGAGTCAGCCACGGTTGCCAAACGAAAATCTCCCCTTAGTCTGGGCGCAGAGTTTGTATTTTCTCAGTCAAATGCTGAGTGAAGGATTACTGGCAGTTGGAGATATTGATCCCTTGAGACGACACCTGTCTGTGGGAAAACATCGCGAAGCTTTAGTACAAATTGCTTTGCTGTCAGAAGATGAAGATTTACAACTCTCATTAGAAGTTCACGGCATTGAAACGCAAACAGCTAAGGAAGTAGAACCAATCCAAGTCCGACAAGCTAGCGAACTTTCATCTATTTTTACACAAATTGGGCGTAATGACAAACTAGGTTTAACAGGACGTCCATTAAGGCGGCTGCGGAGTTTGACAACATCCAGAATCTTTCGGATTCGCAATGAAACTGTTGTTTTTTTACCATCATTTTTAGACTCTCAGCAGTTCTACTTCACCTTTGATTATCATTTTCTCGTAGATCAACTGAGAAGTGAACTCGCTTACATGCAAAAAGATTGGAGCGATTTGGGACGCCCTACCCTAATTTTCATGTTAACTCACACCATGTTAAAAACGGGCAGTGAGGCATTGCTGACCTTGATGCAAGAACTCAAGGATGGTATTTGTAATGGTGTGCGGGTGAAATTAGGACGAATCAATCAACTGATGCTGACAGCAGCGACACAACGGATTGATTTTCTACAAGATTGGGAATTTTCCCAGTATACCGTGAAAGATACTGCACTCCGCAGATGTTACCACCTGAGTTACGACCCTGAAAAAAACTCCCCGTTAGGGCATACTCAAGAATTTCAGATGGAGTGCGAAACTAACTTGGAATGCTTGGTTTCTTCTTTACGCTCTTCAGAAAATGTCTACGAGCAAATAGAGTTGTTGCAGGCTTTGACTCGTGTGCAAAAACTTGATTTTGATACCTGTCTTGGAGGTTGGACGTATCCCGTAACAATAGCGGATTTGCTAGATGAAGTTTACACTAATGCAGGGAAATTAGGTCTTTGGGCAGTTGTACGTCGTGCGGCAGGGTTGCGTCAGATGGTTGATATTGGTTTATCAGACGCAGTGACAAGTATTGTGGTACGGGGTAAACAAGTTGCTGTGGGGAAAGCTTACAGTGAAGCATCGCTAATTACCGTGCCGATGTCGAACAACGAAATAGTTGAGAAAATCAATCATTTTTGTCGTGAGGATATACGCGATCGCGTCTTGACTCAAGAAGTCCTGATTTATTTAGGGATCTCCATTAAGTCAGAATCAGAACTATTCAAAGGATTGCTCACACTCCGAGTTGGTTACTTCATCCTGTTGATTACCACTGAGCTGGCAGCAGAGTTAAAACTCACTCAAGATGAAGCATACGAACATTTGATGCAACTTTCGCCTTTTGAAGTGAAAACACGCTTACGTCAAGTATTGCTGGGATATGCCGGGAGCAGTCAACTATTACGCAAACAGGAATCACTGCACGTCAAACAAAAAGAAAGTGAGATTGATTGGGTGGTGCAACCTGCACTTGTTGAGGAAATAGAAATTGCACCTGACGGTTGGCGGCGGTTTCGCTCCTCTGAAGGTGCAACCGGACGTGTGCCAAAAGACTTCTTTAAACAAGTTTGGCGTATCATGGGTCATTGTAAAGGTCTAGTCATTGGTGATAAACTAGAGCGCCGCAATCGCTTGGATAGTGAGTTGATACTGTCGGAGATGACAGCAGGAGAAAAGAATTTTGCTCTCCGAGTCGAGCATCTTTTAAATAAAATAGAGGCTCCCGAGTACCGTCAAGTCTGTATCGAGACATTAATGGAATTAGCCGCGATCACATCTCGTAACCCTAACTTACAAATAGAAGAATATATCGTGTTGGATGTGTTAATCGGTCATGCTGTACGGTTAGCATGGTTGGAGGGACATCCGAATAGAGGCGATCGCTATGATGAAGATAAAGCAAGTGCATGGCGATCGTTCTACAACACCTCCCCCACAGAGTCTGCCCGCTCTATTGTCAAGGCATTCCGCTTCCTAACCGAATTTGAGCAAAGCAGTGCAGCTTAAATTGTGATCTACTCAAAATCCTTCAAAATCCAGAAGATTTTCGAGACATAAATGTTTTAGTTCTTTATTCAGGTATTGTCTGCTGAGGTGATTGCGGTTTGAGTGAGCGCAGCATCGTATGCAGGTACTTACCTAATTTTCTTCTTGACTTTCTTGGCTCACGAGCGGTTTTTTAGATCGGTATTCATGTATGGCGGTTCGGGAGTAACTAGACTTTGTTAATCATGTCTTTGAGAATTTGTCAGATTTTGGGGACAAAACACCTTTATTTATGACCAAATAAAAAGTTTCAAAAAAAGAGAGAATAACTGTCTGATGACCTACAATGTTAACAGTAAATAAAGCAATTACACTGCTGACTCCCGAATCGCCCGTACTCCTTAGGAGAACCAGCTTTCTTAGAATACTTAATTGAATGACCCGCCTTAGATCAGCCATGCCCGTACTGCGAAGCAGAACCCAAAGGATAGACCTTTAGACAAGGCAGTGCGTTGCTAAGCCAGCGCCTACGGCGGGTTCCTGAGTTGAAGCAACTGCCGTGCCTTCTCGAAGAGAAGAACGTTAAGAAAACAGTGCAGAAGATCAGGTTATCTTCCACCTAGAAGAAAGTAGTTTTTCAGCATCACCTCTGTCACAAATTAATAGGAAAATCAAAATGGAAGGAAACCAAAGAAAGTCTACAGGTTGGCTTGAAATTAATGACCTGATTGATGATGCCGTAAATAATGCTGTAGCACGACGGAGCCTGGGTACAGATTCAGAAGATGCTTTGTCAGCTTTGTCTTATGAGGAAGCAGCAAGGGTTGCAGGTGGTTTGACTACAGGTACAGTCGCGGGGCTCAAGTCTGTTTGTCCGCCGATTACAATTGGCTTAGTTGCAGGAGATCCACCAAATCAGCAAACTTCATAAGCCATGAGGTTTAAGTGATTGACAGAACTTGGCAAAAGTTAAAAGTGAGCCAGCGCGATCTTGGGGGTTTCCCCCATGAGCGACT
>CAZZVG010000183.1:0-8387 GCA_964657295.1 Iningainema sp.
AGGGTAATGAAGAGTCGAAAATCCCTTCTTTATCTCCCTCATTACTTTTACCCGACTCTCTAACACTGGCTTGTTCTCTCAACTGTTGGGCAGCTTTTTCCAAATATTCCACCTCTGCTTGTAGGAGTTCTGCTGTTTGGGCTAAGGCTGATTCAACTTGGGGGTTGAAATTTTCTTGCAAATATGGTAGCAACTCTTGACGAATACGGTTGCGAGCGTATTTCAAATCTTGATTTGTGGAATCTTCCCAAATTGGTAGTTGGAAATCTTGACAAAACTTTCCTGTTTGTGTACGAGTTATTTCTAAAAGGGGACGTACTAAAACAATGCCATTAGTTAATGAGCGTTGCCAACCTAAAGCTTGCAAACCGTCTGCACCAGTGCCACGAATTAAATTGTAGAGTAGGGTTTCGGCGCGATCGCTCTGATTATGACCTGTCACAATGCAGTTGAAATCATTGTCTGAAGCGATCGCAACTAAAGCCTGATACCGCCAATGACGTGCCGCCGCTTCACTATTTATCGGTTCTGTCGCAGTTTGTAAATAAAAAGATATTCCCCAACTGGTAGCAAGATTCTCCACATGGCTGGCATTCGCTTGCGAGTCAGAACGCCAACGATGATCGCAGTGGGCAACAGCTAAACACCATCCCCACTTTGGTTGTAAATCTAACAGTAACTTTATCAAACACAGAGAATCCTGTCCACCGGAAACAGCAACTAATAACCGCTGGTTACGTTCAAATAGGTGGCGCGATCGGATAGTACGATGTATTTTTGCATGCAGTGCAGTCCATTCCATTTTGTTCAAAGATTGAGTAGCGATCGCCTGCGAAAACAATTTGAGATAATAAATATGCTTGAACTCCGTCCTATCAAAAACGAAGCTGATTATCGTGCTGTGCTTGATGAAATTGAAAGATTATTCGAGTCCCAAGCCAATACACCAGAGTGCGATCACTTAGAAGTTTTAACTACGCTGGTAGAAGCATATGAACAACAGCATTACCCAATAGAAGCACCAGATCCGATAGAGGCAATTTTATATTATCTCGAATCTCGTGGGTTATCCTAGCGTGATTTAGAACCTGCTATTGGTAGTCAGGCGAAGATTACGGAGATTTTGAATCGACAGCAGGCGCTCACTTTAGAGATGATTCGACGTTTACATCAACAATTAGGCATTCCGGCGGAGGTGTTGAATCATAATTAGCTGTGTTAACACATCGGCTACGATAGAGGAAATAGACTCTTAGCAAAACCATTAATTATGCTGCGAGAAAATCTTAAGAAAGAAATAGACAAGCTAAATGAGGAGCAACTCAAAAAGATTGCTGATTTCATTGCCTTCATTGAATTTCAGTCTAGGCAGATCGAATCATCACATCCATTTTGGCAAAGGGCAACACCAACAGAACGGGCCAGAGAGTTCCGCGAGTGGGTTTCACAACTTCCTCAAAACAGTCCGAGTCTACCTGATAAAGCCATAAGCCGCGACACCATTTACGAAGAATGACGAGATACCTGCTTGATACCAATGTTGTTTTGCGTGAGAAAATTAGGAGACACAAGATAATTATGACTAAAGCACTATCTGTGCCCAGGGGCGATGATGTTAGATGTGAAGCGATAAGTGCATTGATTGAAAGTTTGGGAATTGGTAAAGCTGCCTTCTTTATCCGAGAAACAATGTCGCAACCTGTCGATTATTTGAAGGTGAAAGAGCAGCTGTTTGGGAATATGACTGTTGCTGACATTTGCAGTGAAATTCAACGCAATCAGCCTTGACGACTCTCATATGTATAATCACTTATATGTAAAAATACTTGTGCTGTTAGGATATGACCGAACTACTTCGCCGTGCTTTCGCAGAACTTGAAAAACTTCCAGACGACCAGCAAAATGCGATCGCGACTCGTCTTCTAGAGGAACTCAAAGATGAGCAAGCTTGGTTATATCGCTTTGAATCCACAACTAATGAACAGTGGGATCGACTGGCTGCAATGGTAAGGAAAGACATTGCAAATGGTGAAACTATTCCCGTATCGCAAATTGTTAAAATAATTGAATAAAATCTTTTGCTCTGAGAACTTGATTATGGTTGCTGCTAGCCAATTCCAGACCTACACTGTAGAAGAGTTTCTTCGCCTAGATCTGCCCGAAGGACAGGAATACGAGCTAGTTAACGGAATTGTTACACCCATGTCTGAACCTTCGGGAGAACACGAGAACCTTCGGTCTGAACTACTGGTAGAATTGCGATTGGAAAGCAGACGTTGCCAACTTGGGCTACTGGTGCATCCAAAGCCCGTGCTAGAACTCGGACCTAAAGATACTCGTAAACCTGACCTAATTGCGATTAATCGGGATTCTTGGAATCGACAGACTCAGCCAGAAGCCGTATTGAGGGAACCCCCCAGTGTTGTCATTGAAATTGTCAGCATGAATTGGGAGGAGGACTACCGCAACAAACCTCTATGGTATACAGCCTTTGGCGTGAATGAGTTTTGGATCGTTGACCCCTTATTCACTGTTGGTCGCTATCCCAAGCGCAAGAATTCTAAGATTCACGAACCTACCATCTCTATTGGGCAGTTGGTTCCCTCCCGTAGCATTTTGGTTGAACGGGAATACGAGTTTGAGAGTTTTACTGGCATTGATCGTGTCAAGTCTCAATTCTTTCCAGAATTAGACATAACGGTGGAGCAAATTATTGCATTTGGGGCGGGAATTTGACTTTAGGATTGATTCGCAAATACCTTCACTGCTTACAAAGAAATAAATTCTCAAGCAATCCAAGGAACTGTTAAGCGTGTTGTTGCGAGGCAAATAACGTCTCTTTGCTAGTCATATAGACGCAGGCTGGTATGGGGAAGAAATTATTCGCTTCGGTTTAATCCCCCATTACCGATACCCTAGCAACTTGGGCTAAAGAGCAATTTTAGAAATATACCATAATATTATCTATACGTCTTGTTATTTGTTGTAAAACTTACTATGCCTTTCGTTTCCAAGCTGCGTCCTTATTTTCTCGTCAGCTTATTCCTCAGCTTCCTGATCAGTGGAGTGCTGTTTTCAAGTAAATTCTCCAACGCTGCTACACCAACAGCAGTGACTCCGGTATCTAATATTTCCCTAACCAAAGGAGTGCGGAAAACAGTATTGGGCAATGGTTTAACAGTGCTCACCAAGGAAGTCCACACCGCACCAGTTGTGAGCGTGCAGGTATGGTATCGAGTTGGTTCGCGCAACGAGAAAGCGGGGGTAAATGGCATCTCCCACCAGCTAGAACATTTGATGTTTAAGGGTACTACTGACCGTCCGGTACAATTTGGGCGGTTGTTTAGTGCTTTAGGCAGTCAGTTTAATGCTTTTACCAGCTATGACGAAACCGCTTACTTTGGGACAGTGCAGCGTGACAAGTTGGAAGCACTGCTGACCTTAGAAGCCGATCGCATGGAAAGCGCTTTAGTTGGCCCCGAGCAACTGACAAGTGAGAAGCGTGTGGTGATTTCCGAGTTGCAAGGATACGAAAATTCACCAGGTTATCGTCTCAGTCGGGCTGTAATGCGTGCTGCGTTTCCCAACCGACCGTATGGCCTACCTGTGGGAGGCACAAAAGCTGATGTGCAGAAATTCACGGTGGAACAGGTCCGTAACTACTACCAGAACTACTACAGTCCTAGTAATGCCACTTTGGTCGTGACTGGAGATTTTGCTACCGAACCTGTTCTGAAAACAGTTCAACAAAATTTCGGGAAGCTGCAGAAACGCGGCAACGCGACAACGGAGAAAGTCCCGCCTTCTCCTGCCACATCTACGGTACAACAATCCCCCATTATTCTGAAACAGCCAGGAAGTGCGGCACTACTGCAAGCCGTTTATCCTCTCCCAAATGTTAATCATCCGGACGTGCCTGCGATCGATTTGATGGATGGCATCCTGACAAATGGACGCAGTTCCCGGCTTTACCAAGCTTTAGTAGAATCTGGGCTCGCCAGCTCGGTAGGTGCTAATGCTTCAGAACTTATCGAACCGGGTTGGTATGAAATTAGCGCTACGGCGGCTCCAGGTAAAGAATTGTCAAAAATTGCTACTGTGCTGCAACAGGAACTCGCTAAAGTGCAGCAGCAACCAGTGACAACAGAAGAGTTGAACCGGGCGAAAACACAACTGCAAGCCTCTTTTATACTCAGCAATCAAGACATTAGCTCTCAGGCAACTCAACTGGGTTACAACCAAACTGTCGCTGGAGATTATCGCTACAGTGAGCGGTATCTAGATGCCATTTCTAAACTCACATCTGCCGACATACAGAGGGTGGCGAAAACTTACCTTAGTCCTACCAAACAAACTATCGGCTTTTTTGAACCGACTCAACTCAATGGGAAACCAGGAACCTCTAGTGCTGGCACTGGTCGCACTGCTGAAAACTTCAGCCCCGGTAAGCCTGTCGATCCAGCAGAACTTGCCAAATACCTGCCCCCGGCGACATCAGCGACGGATTCCACCAAGCAATCGCTACCGGAGCAATTCACTCTGAACAATGGGTTGAAAGTTCTCCTACTAGCTGATCACAGTGTTCCCAGCGTTAACCTCAGTGGACAAATTAATGCTGGTAGTGAATTTGACACAAATTCCAAAGCAGGACTGGCGGGTCTGACTGCTGGTAACTTAATGAATGGGACGCGGACACAGAGTGCTCTGAGTCTGGCGAAAACTTTAGAAGACAGAGGAGCTAGCTTGGGCTTCGGTGCCGGTCGTGAGGGAGTCACTGTTGGTGGATACGGGTTAAGCGCAAATCTACCGATATTGATTCAAGACTTAGCTGATGTCTTGCAAAACGCCACCTTCCCCGCTAACCAATTAGAACTTAGCCGTCAACGGGCATTGATAAGTTTGAAAGTTCTGCTAGACGATCCTCGCGGATTGGGAAGACGAGTATTCCAGCAGGTCATTTACCCAGAAAATCATCCGTTTCATAGCTTTCCCACAGAAAAGAGTTTAACAAGCATTACTCGTGACGATTTGCTGAGCTTCTATCAAGAACATTATCGACCGGATACCACAACGATCGCCCTTGTTGGTGACTTTGACCCAATTAAAGTCAAAGCATTGCTGAATCAGGCGTTCGATAAATGGCTTGCAAAAGGCAAGCCTCCCGTTCTCAACATCCCGTCAGTCTCATTACCGCAAGCCACAACACGCCAAGACCAACTGATTCCCGGTAAGGCAGAGGCTGTAACCTACATCGGTTATAACGGCATTTCACGCAAAGACTCCCGTTTCTATGCTGCCGCAGTCGTAAATCAAATTTTAGGTGGTGATACCTTGTCCAGTCGCTTAGGGACTGAGGTGCGCGATCGCCAAGGTTTGACTTACGGTATCTACAGTGCCTTTGCTGCAGGCATCTCTCCGGGTCCGTTCTTGATCCAGATGCAAACTGCGCCAGGGGATGCCCAGAAAGCGATCGCCAGCACCCTAGCTTTACTAAAGCAGTTTCGAGAGCAAGGAGTCACGGAGGCTGAGTTGAACACTGCAAAACGCGCAATTACCAACAGTTACCCTGTGGATCTAGCCAATCCTAGTGAGGTGTCAACGATCATTTTGGACAATTCTGTGTATGGACTTTCTGCGTCGGAAATCCGAGATTTTCCCAAGCGCATTAATGCAGTGACTATGGCTCAGGTACAGCAGGTAATTCAGGAATTTATTCAACCTGATAAGCTGGTCATTGTTACAGCCGGTCCTGGAGACGCTGTGCAAAAAAGTGGCACCTAACTAAACTAATTGGATGAAGGATAAACGGTTTTTATCCTTCATCCTTGTTCGTATTTAAGTCAAACGAGCGCGGCAGGACTCGAACCTGCGACCATTTGCTTAGAAGGCAAATGCTCTATCCAGCTGAGCTACGCACCCATAAAAAAATCCAGGCTCTAGGGAGAGTCATTTCTATATAGTATACTTACTCCCACAACAAAATGCAATCAAAAATTGCAATTCGTATCTTAGTAGAGCTAAGATCCAAGTCGCAAGCAAATGGATGTGCCTTGTTAAGGCAGCCAAGAGCTATGAGATCTCCTATATTTATGTAAGTCATTGTGAGGAGTTATTTGCCAGTGTCATGTTTATTCTCAAACGGCAGGATGTTGAAATATCGACGATTGAACACCCAAAGCGGGAGCAGCAGATCCCAATCCTCCACTATCAGGGGCAAACTTTTAGATTGATCGGCATTTTTAAAGCTAACCAAGAAGAAGAAGCCAAAGCCTTGTGGAGAGAATTATCTGATAATCGAGGTAAAGCCTGCGTCTTACTAGAGGAACCGGAAAGCTATAGCATTTGGGCGAAGATTCGTTTAGATCAGCTTGAGAGTGACACGGTTTCGGATGGCAACACAAAAGTTTTAACTCTTGGCAGTATTTTCTTACTACAGGCAGTACATGTGGATATTGAAGAATTTCTCGGGACTCGGCAAGCGGGATTGTTTGAGAAAGATATTGTGCTTGTGTTGCAGCAGGGGCAATTTCCGCAAGCATCCTCACCAGATGCCGTCAAACACTTGCTGTTGATGAACCTGCTGGATGCACCTCAAACACCGAAATGGCAAGAACATCATGTCATGACTCTCTTACGAGAACTGCATCGGTTAGCGAAAGCTTATTTTGGCAATACCAATTTTGTCAAACAAGCAGTTGAGCGATTACAGGATATGCCAACTGAAGAACGATTACTATTTAATAGTTGGCTAAATCAGTCTTCAGTGAGTAAACTGTGGCATTAGCCTCTAGTAGTTTCTCTTAGTATGGAATTGTCACGGTTGCAGCACTCTTAACTTGTTTCAAGGTACAGACAGATGCTCCTGACACAGTTCCAGAGCTAAAACACTGCTAGAGTGGATTGGTACAGGGAAATTTTATGAGTAGCGTCTACAACAAGTCATACGGTCCTAAATCCATGTTCACCACTCAGAACATCATCTTAATTAGCATTGGTTGGGGTGTAATAGCGCTTTTGTACTTTTTATTATTTAGTGCCAAAATCCCTACTTCTGATGGTATGGAAAGACGTGCTGACTGGTATGTAATTGGGACAAATATTTTTGAGGCAGTAGCTTACTTGGGTGCCGGTATCTTATGCTTAAGAAATTGGCGCAGTCCACAAATGGTTAGCAGTAGAAATGTATGGCTCGCAATGGGCATAGGTATGATTAGTTATTTTCTCGGGGGAATATTTTTTGGCTATACGGAAATAGTCCAAAAAGAAGACCCTATAATTTCTATCGGCGATATATTTTTTGTAATAACTTATGTGTTATTGGGCATGGGGATGATTTGGGCGGTGGCTTCTAGGCGACTCAATCTAGAAGCATGGCAGTGGATAATCGTTTTGGCAATTGGAGCCTTCGGTAGTGCTATGGCTTGGCTAATTTCTAATTTGCCAGAAGTCGCTAAGGGACAAGTACCTGCATGGGTAGAAAAGACCGCTCAAAGTTTAAGTTGGTTTTATGTGACCAGCGATGTGTTATTGTTAATGATTGCCACTACTTTACTACTATCTTTTTGGGGCGGACGAATGTCTCTGTCCTGGCGAATGATTGCAGCAGCAACATTCTCCTTATACCTTGCAGATATGTGGTTTAAATACGCTCAGAAAATTCCTGATTATCAAAGTGGCGAAATATTAGAAGTATTCTGGGTTTTTAGTGGGGTGCTCTTTGGAATGGGTGCAGTCTTGGAATACGACACTTCATTGAATCGTTCGCGGCGTGAACGTGGACGAAAAAGAGCTTAAAAAAAATTTGTGGTATCTACCGTGAGAAAATTAACAGAGCCAGACAAGCAAGAAATACTCAAATTATATCGAGAGAGTGCCGAAACGACCTCAACTTTAGCAGATCGTTACGGAGTTAGTAACTCGACAATTAGCCGCCTACTCAAGAGTACCTTGCCAGAAGACGAGTACGAATACCTCGTTTCTTTAAAGCGTGCTGCGAGAACTCCAGAAGGAAGGGCGCAAGTTACTTATGATAAACCACATGCCTTCTCTGAATCACAATCAGAGAAGAAAGTTGAAGTGGTGCAGCCTGCGCCTCCGGTTGTCAAAATTCAACCTGTTAAGCCAGTCGTAGAAATAAGCGAGAAACCTATCCCTCGGAGTGAAAAAGACTTAAATGTCATTAGGCGCGTGCGACGGCGCTCCTCAGCGACTGATACATCACCGACACCCATAGCAGAGCAATTAGAACTTTTAGAACAACAACCTCTAGAAGTCATTAGTATTCCCAGCCTTCTGATGGAGGATACAAGTACAAAAGCTGATGTTATAGCGGAAATACTCGGTGAAGACTTGCTAGACGAGTCAGAAGAGTTGGAAGATTTAGATGA
>CAZZVG010000184.1:0-8368 GCA_964657295.1 Iningainema sp.
AATTAACCATTCACCGAACATACAGATATGATAAGTATTTAAGCGAACACGATATTACTATCCGGAAATAGGTTATCAGCATCGCTATTATCTTGTGCACTTATCTTGAGATTAAGAGTTGTTGTGACGTAACCTTGGAATGGTGATAAAAGGTCTGGGTTCACAAACGTATCGTTGTTAATTGAAGAATTATTGCTGAGATTAGGGTACTGTAGATTATTGGTAGAAGTTAACTGGTTTTGTGGAGTATTCGTCCATTGAGTTGGTGAGGCAACAAAAGAGTTATTTTGATAGTTTGCGATGTTGGAGCTAGTTGTCGCGAGACTCTTTGTTATGTAGTTGGAACTCAAGCTAGATTGTGTTGATTGGGTACTATTTCCTGCCGTGCCTGTGATAATCTGACTCACCTGAGACTCACTCAAGTTGTGGTTGGCACTAAGCATAAGCGCAATTACCCCGGCAACGTGAGGAGAAGCCATTGATGTGCCGCTATAAGTAGCATACTTATCATTTGGAATTGTGGAATAGATGTTGACTCCAGGAGCAGTCACGTAGGGGAAAGACTGAGATCCAGAGCGGTTAGAAAAGTCAGCTATCTTGTTATTTTGATCGACGGCTCCAACAGCAAATCCCACGTTCTGGGCATAATGTGCTGGATACTCTGGTGTTGTACCACCATCGTTGCCAGCTGCCATAGAGACAATCACACCTTTGCTACTAGCATATTGGAGAGCCGACTGGATAGAACTGTTGGGAGAACTACTACCCAGACTGAGGTTAATGACATTTGCTCCATGATTCACTGCATAGTAAATGCCATTAGTTATGGAACTATAGGAGCCAGAACCAGAGTCATCTAGAACTTTGACAGGCATGATCTTGGCATCATAAGCAATCCCAGTGACACCAAAGCCGTTGTTTTCTCCTGCAATAGTGCCAGCAACATGAGTTCCATGACCATATTTGTCCATGACATCATTGTTGTTGTCCACAAAGTTCCAACCGTGGATATCATTAACATAGCTATTGCCATTATTGTCCTTGCCGGTACCCGGATTGGGGTTTGTCCAGATATTATCCTTTAAGTCTGGATGGTTGTAGTCTACTCCAGTATCCAAAACAGCAACGACGACTCCCTTACCTGTATACCCCTTCGCCCAAGCTTCTGGGGCTTTGATCTCATCGGCTCCCCAATTATTGCCACCCAGATTGGCAACATCAGCAAAGGTATTTTGACCACTTGCTTTCGCAACTGCTGCTGCTGCATTGACCAAACCATAACCAGAAGTAGAGTTATACCCGCTAGCCGTTGTGTAACTGTCTGTAGTTGAGGCACTACTATTTGTGGCTGAGTTAAGGTTGCTATAACTACTACCCAAGCTGTAGTTAGCATAATTATTAAACCAAGTTGGTGAGGAGACAGGAGTAACATTTAGCCCATTATTTAATAAAAAATTGTTACTGTTGTTATTCATGAGCATCAGTATTTTCTCCTCGAATCATCATTTTTGTGCAGCATTAATTGTTAAAACCTTATGGCAATTAAGGTTTTAATTTCATAATTATTTGCCTTAGTAAATAATTACTATCAACAACAAAATTAAAATGATAATTAATTTACAGATGTGATGATTTGTATAGGAAATCATGACAATATTGATCTGATATATTAATGAATTTGTATCTTCCTTAACTATTAAGAATCTATTGAAGATGACCTTGACAATTAAGTAGGTTTGATTAAAAAAATCTAAATATGTCAACAATTTTTGAGATGTTAACTAAGTCGTCATGAAAAAAAAAGTAAGTAGATAAGCGAAAATAAATATAACTATGTTAGGAAAAAATAAATAAGGTTAAAACCATTACTAATGACAAAGGACAGCCCTAACTAATTAGCTTGATTAGCGTACCAACTTACTTAATGGCAAATAACAATTAGGTTAGGTAGGAACGCTCTGAGCTATTGTGGAGTCCCAATAACTAAAACTTGTCTTGATTTCACTCTCAGTCAATTCTAAAATGCCAGGTTTAGAAGAGCCGTTGTCTATCCCCCACGGATTAAAGAGAGAAAACTTTTGGGAGGAGGCATTATAATCTATCAAAGCATAAGCATGATTTGGGACAACGTTTGATGCTACGTCTGTTAATTTTGTATTGATCCCAACCAATTGACCCGCATTTAAAGCATTGATAATTGAAGATGAATTAAGAGGATTCCCAAATGTTGTGTTTTGTCCCGTAATTTGTGCAAATGCATCACTGTCATAACCACCATGACTAATACCGTTATACGAGTTGGTGTTATCTTGATAAATCCACCCAGACTGATTAAGTTGAGCGTAAGCTTTTTCAGCAAGCGCAACCCACAATTTATTGGAAGAGTTGTTATGGGAAGTACCTCTATTCGCGTAAACGAAAGAACCGGCAGAATTGGTAGGTAGATATTTATCTACCGTTAGGTAGTCAGCAACGTTATTATGCCAGAAGCGCACAGTGAAAGTGTTATCTCCATTGTCAGTAAACATACTTTCAATTGTGCTTGGTGAACGTAAAGCTGTTTCAGCTAAACCTGCTAGAAAAAAGCAGTCATTAATCTCACCTTGTTTCACGTCTTGATAATTAAGACCATTTTGAAACAAAGAACCACTAGCGTACTGATAAGCATAAGAGGTTGTTGGGCGATCGCTACCTAGAAACCACTTGCTGATGAGCTTCTCCATTTGATCGGCACTACTACCTGCAGATAAATTACCCAAGGTATTATTTTGATACTGTTGATTAGCCGCATCGCCGTTAATCACTTTGTTAGATAGAACACGGACGTAGTCTGGAATCTTCAGGTAAGAGGCATTATTGACAAGTGTATCTAGGTCTTGAATTTCAGTAGTATTAACGACACCATTATTTTCGGTTTCACGGAGAATGGCTATCAGATCATTACGGTCTAACATACCATCTGCAAAGCGGTTCTTTGCCTCTGCACGTATACCTGCATCATGAAGATTTTGATCAAACCAATCTTGCTTTGGTACCTCAAGGCTAGAAACTTTTAAGTTGTAGTGCGTACTTGAACCATGAGTCCAATAGATACGGATATCGTAGATACCTGCTTCTATTGTCATATTAATGGATTCGGCACTCCTGCTATGATTAGCAGAACTGCCAATCACTGAAGTGTTGTCTTTAAGCAATTGCACGTTTACGTTTGAATTTGGTGACAGATCATTAAGAAGAAGATTAAAGCTACTACGACTACTGAGACTAAACTGGTAGTAATCGTTTTTATGACTCCTCCCTACTAAATCTGTAAAAGTATTACTTGAGTTTGTAATATTTGTGTTTATTGCTGTACTTAAACTACTTCCGGCTGAATCCACTGACATAACTATCACTGCGTCCTAAAATTCAAAAAATTTAAGAAAATGCACCCTATAAAACCTGTTAAATAAGAGGTTTACAATTAGTACCCAAGGGTGATTGAACACGCGCAGTTCTATACTGCTGTTTGGAAGTCACAAACAACTAGGCTATTTTTACGTAATATTTAATACTAAATAAAATATTAATTGCGTAATATCAAGTGGATTTAGAACCAAATTAGCTACATTAAAAACGTATAAAATAATACTTATCGAAGAAAAAGATGTGAGATTAAAGGGAGTTGAGAACAGAAAAACTCCAGTTTCTCTGAGAAACTGGAGTTTTGAGACGAATGCGTTTTTTCTAAAAAATTCGACGTTGTTGAGTCGGCGCTTTCTCAATCAGCAAAGGAAAGATGCGTTGAACAATAAATTAGGCAGCTCCTCTACTAAGAGCCATCGCTCTTAGTACAGCAGTATCCGCATTCACAATCCCGTAACCGTAGGTTGTATCATAACCAGGTGTACCCAAATCAAAGGCTGTTTCAGATAGCACTGCTTTAACCTGCGTCGCAGTTAGATTCGGATCAACACTCCATACCAAGGAAGCAATTCCAGTGACATTTGGCACTGCTGCTGAAGTTCCGTTAAAAATGTTACCATAATTCCCACCGTAACCAAAATTATATGGAGTCGATGTGGCGGTGTGAGTCGCAGTGGTTGTGATAAACTCAGAAGGTGCAACTAAAGTTAGACCCGTTCCATAGTTGGAACCCCACCAATTGGGATATGAAATCCGAGTTCCGGGTGTTGTTGCATTGCCATAATAGTCTTGGGTTCCCCAAACAGCACCCACTGCAATAACATTGCTGTATGTGCTTGCAAGATTTGCGGGACTGGAAAGACTACTACTATCGCCATTACCGGATGCAAACACAAACAACGCTTTATCTTGATTATTTGCGATGAGTTGGTCGAATGCAGAAGTGTCACCACCAGCTAAACTGAGGTTAACGACCAAACGCTGACCTTTACTATTTGCCTGATTAATAAGTAGTTGTGTCGCACCAGCCAAATCATAATCCCCTGTGTCGCCACCGACAACATCAATATTGAAAACATCAGAATTCCAGTTGATGCCACTTATCCCTGTACCATTGTTACTAGCAGCAGCAATCACCCCTTGCACTTGAGTGCCGTGGGAGAAACTTGAGGACTCATCTAAATAGTTATTACCAGCAAAAATGGTGGATCGGAGATCGGGGTTAATTTTACCACTGCTGTCGGTTCCTAACCCTGTATCTTCAATTCCAATCAGGACTTTGTTATTACCTGTCGTGAAACGCCATGCATCTGGCACACCTGTTATACCTAAGTTCCATTGCTGACTAAACAACGGATCGTTAGGTACCACTGATAAGTTAATTGTGGTGTCGGCAAATTTAAGGGTTTCAATGCCCGCTAATAAAATTTGACTGCCATCTTGAAATGTGATGGCATCATAGACGCGATTCCCATTACCAGCGTTATAAACGACACCTCCCCCTGAGGTATTTGCGTAGTTGAAGCTAACTGTGTTAGAAGAAATTTGCAATAGATCAAGTTCGTCTCGCGCTCCACTCCCAAAGTCTACATTACCGTTACCAGAATAAATACTCAACTTATAGCCAGACTGGTAAGTAAATTTATCAGCCCTGAGAGTTCCGTTTTCAACAAGTGTACTCCCAGCAGCTTGGATTGTAATCGCAGTCGGAGATGATGTACTATTAGAAATACTAGTTGGTTGTGTGCTGACAGCAGTAGGAATTGGTTGTGTTACGCTACCAGTCGCAGGCTCTCCTGATAAACTTAGATTGTTGTCAGTACTGAGTGATTCATTGGTCGTGTTGCGATCGCCAATAGTGTTTTGCAGTTGCACATTATTCGCAAAATTCTGAATCCAATCAGGATCAGCGTAGTTGTTCGAGTCATCTAAGTAAGCGTTAAAGCTGCTACCTACTTGTGTTGTGAAGCTATAGCCATTCTTATCTCCGGTATTTAATCCGTCAGGAAATATTCTAGAGGTCGCTACAGTATTCAAGTCTTTAGAAGTGCTTGAGAAGTTATTGAAATTCATTGACATAATACTTATACATGAAAATACATATTGTTGTTAATACTGATAATCGGGTCTTTTTTGAGAAAATCACTCCCTCCGTGTCTGATTTTACAGAAATTACATGAAATATTTACTTAACCTTTAAGATATTATTACTTATAATGAAAAAAAATAAAACATTGTATTTTTTGACACAGCAATTATGATGATATAATTTAGCTAGAGAAATAAACAACAAGTGTAAAATCTCTGATAAGGAGGTAGGGGAGAGATAACGGGGGTAGAAAAAAAGTATTTATGTACTTAGAAAAAAATGTTAATTTGTCACACGCAAACGTATAAACTCGTAGAAGCTCCAGATCTCGCAAATTCCCGATTCCAGCCCTATGATCCACTATTTATTACCAAGTAAGTTACGTTATTAGTCTCCGTGGAGAATTTTTTGGGAATCGGATCTGTAATTGTGAAGTATACTTTTTGGGGACAAGACAGCTTTTGATAAAATATTTGGAAATATTGGGCAATGCTATATTTCATTGATTTTTCAAACTCTTGGTTGATGGGATTGGGATTAAACACAATTTTATTAACTGTAGCTTCGATTGTTCCCAAAAAGCTACTCACAAGAGCCGGCTTATTCCATGCGTGGTTACTTGGTGTCTTGATTTGGGGAACACTAGGTTGGCAGGGATATATAGTAGTTATGTTCTATTTTCTTGTCGGTTCTTTTGTGACGCGCATCGGTATGGCGCAAAAAGAAGCAGAAGGAATTGCAGAAAAGCGTTCTGGAGCTCGAGGGCCGGAAAATGTCTGGGGTTCGGCTTTGAGTGCAGCACTTTGTGCTTTGGGAGTAGGAATGATCAATTGGGGACTTATCTCTACCCCCGACTCCTGTACGGGCAGGTTTGACATATTCGGATGTACCCAGATGTTATCCGTATTAAACCTGCCCCTACTGAACTCTCTACTATTATTAGGTTATGTGGCAAGCTTCAGTACTAAGCTTTCTGACACTTGTGCTAGTGAAGTTGGCAAAGCATATGGTAAACGGACTTTTCTGATTACTACACTCCAACCAGTACCGCGTGGAACAGAAGGGGCAGTCAGTTTAGAGGGAACCTATGCTGGTGTGTTAGCGTCGGTAGCTCAGGCCTTGGTTGGCTGGGCAGTTGGTTTGATAGATGTATGGGGTGTCCTCTGGTGTGTACTAGCTGCCTTTATTGCTACCAACATAGAAAGTGTGATTGGGGCAACCTTGCAATCTCGCTTTAACTGGTTGACTAATGAATTAGTTAATATTTTAAATACATTGATAGGCGCGATCGCCGCAATGTTATTTGCTTGGGTTTGGACTAGTACAATTGCTTAATAATTTTCATAATTTCGTCAGGTGTTTTTAGGTAATTGTCCTGTTGTCTGGTTGCGGATACGCGTAAGGAACGCTTACTATTGCAATAGTACTTTGAGACCAAAAATGACTAAATTAATTAACAGGTATAAATGCCCTTAAGGATACAACCCAGAAAAATTTATTGTGGAAAAATAGAAGTATTGCTTAACTAACAATGTCAGCCCGTGCCGTTAACCATCAGTGATCAACAAAATTGTCTAAACATCAGGCTTCTTGCTTCTAAGTCATGATAGCACTATAGCTCAAAAATCCAGAGAAAATGCTTACTGATCAATGTATATTTTTTAGTTTTAATTCATGGACTCACTATCATTGTTGACAGTTGATGAGCAGCCCATTTCTATTAAGCAGGCAGTAAAATATCTGCAAACATCTGGGAAATTGGGACAGTTTATTGGAGAAATCATCCGTCAGTACGTAATTGAAGAAGAACTAAAAAGACAAGAAGATATTGTCATTAATCCAGCTATCAGCGAACAGTCAATCATTGATTTTCGGATAAAAAATCAACTCACAGACCCACAACGTTTTCAGGAGTGGCTAAGGGATAATGGTACAGATTATACGACATTTCATTCAACAGTGACTTTAGGATTTAAATTAGAAAAACTAAAAGAGGCGATCGCGGAATCAAAACTGCAAGAATATTTTATTGAGCGCAAAATTTATTTAGATCGAGTAGTTGTCTCTCGAATCATTGTAAAAAATCGAGAATTAGCTGAAGAACTACATGCACAAATTGAAGAGGGAAGCAGCTTTGAGCAACTCGCTAGAGAGTACTCGGTAACAGACGACCGAATTGTTAACGGTATGATGGGACCAGTAAGCCGGGGGACGATGCCAGATAGACTCAGAGCAGCTATTGATGTAGTTCATCCAGGAGATTTGGTAGGACCGATAGAACTTGAGGAATGCTATGGATTGTTTCGTGTAGAACAATTTATATCAGCCTCGTTAGAAGATACTCAATTAAAGCAAGCACTACAAAATGAGTTGTTTGAGAAATGGCTAGCAGAGAAAATTCAAAAGCTGACAGTAAAACTGCAAGCGAACTAGAACTTCTGAATGAGGAATTTCCAACAAGGGTGCTCGCTTCTCTACCTTGGAACGAACAGCCACTATGCTGGTTCACTGCTGAACAACAAAGCAAATTGCGAGAGTGTGCGGAAATTCAGCACCGAAAATTAGGAGAAAAAATCTGGTCACCTGAAGCAATCGGTTACCAGTTTTTTATAGTTTCTGGTAAAGTACGCTTGCGATCTGAAGGTGAGAGTAAGCCATTAGCAACCCTAGAAGAGGGTGACTGGTTTGGTAACTTAAAAAAGTATCCTTACGATTGCAAAGCTGTAGCCGCTAGTAAAGAAGTCGTTGTTGTGCGCTGGCAGACAGTATTGTGGGCAGAACTATCGACAAAGCAGATTGAGGAATTTTGGCTTAGTGGCGAAGAGGAGGTGGAGACAAGGAGAATAAAAACTTCCTCCCCTCCCCCACTCCCCC
>CAZZVG010000185.1:0-8368 GCA_964657295.1 Iningainema sp.
TACTTTGGTGCTTTAAGGCTAAAGACTCATAAAAAGTACTTTGGTGCTTTAAGGCTAAAGACTTATAAAAGTTTTCAATCTTGAGAGTATTGGTCATACTTCTTGCCAGTAATAAAGGTGAAAATACAGTGACATCAATCAAACTAGTCATCAAACGGTAAGTAAGAGTCTGTGTATCAGATTCTATGATGTATTCAATAACTCGAATCGGATTTCTTGTGGCACCTTTTATCAGCCCTTCGGGCAAGGCAGCTATGCTGAAGGCAGAGGGCACTTATGGAAGAATTAAGTTTCAGTATTGCCTTTATGCCTTGCCCAAACCGGGATTAAGACCCCTGCCAATAGGGTCTTAATCCCTAACTGAAAGGCCTTCAGCATAGCTGCCTCCTGCCTTCTGCCTTCTTCAAATTTGACTTACCATCTAGGTAAATTCAACTGAGATAAGAGCTATCATCTAAAACTTTGACCATGTCGAAGTTGACATTTGCTGGTAATCGTCCTAAAAAGATTCCTAGGGCTTCGAGCGATCGCTTCAGAAAATTTAAGTTGAAATTAACTTAATTCAAAAACTTGTATAGTCTAAATTAGGCAAACCCCGAAGAATGAGCATAGTTCATTCGGAATCAGATGAAACACATTTGCAATCTTTCTGAATCCTAACGCGATCAGCCAAAGTAATTAATTTAATCAGTCCTGTAGTCTGTGGAGTCTATCCATCAATACACGCAACCCACTAAGCATCCTCTGAAGAAATAGGTGTTTCAGTTTCCTCTATCTATACTATAAAAAAATCAATGGTATCGGACCGAGTATCTGTGGAGAATTAGTCAGAGTTGTATCTGATTTGTGTGCATAAGTTGATTTGGCTAACACCTATTTAAGAATAGGGACGAACTGTCAAGCTCATTCCACAAGAAAAGAACACAAAATTCATTCTGCAAATAAGCAACGTCCCTTTTTTAGAAGGTTGAGGAGATCAGACCTTGTATCAACATTGCAAAATAGTACAAGTACTTACAATGAGTACTTTTAGGCGAGTACAGCGCCGACTAAGAAAGTTACACATTGCTCTTTAAATCCCAAAATTCTCAAGATTGTATCAAAGATTTCAACTAACTAACTTACTATGAACACACACCATGAAGTGCTAGAATTCGCGTCAGATCAAACCACATACGACAAGTATGGATTTGGATCTCGCGTTTTCTCGCCATCTGAGTCATCTTTGATCCCCACACCTCTTACAGATGTCCAGCCAAACCCACAATTGGACATCGGATCTCTCAAAACAAGTCAGCGACTTGCACATGTATCGGTAGCCGAAACGGTAGTCAAGATGCTGGAAGAGATGGGAGTGCAATATGCGTTCGGTGTATCGGGGGGTGCGATCGCACCCATCTGGCACGCACTGGAACATAGTTCAATCCAAGTGCTTCACTTTCGTCACGAAGCAGGAGCCGCTTTTGCTGCCACCGAGGCGTACTTTGCGAGTGGTCGTCCCGTTGTAGTCTTTACCACAGCAGGTCCGGGGATCACGAATGCGCTGACTGGGTTATTTACTGCACGCTGGGAGGGTGCTAAGGTGATTTTGCTGTCGCCTTCCACATCAACAGCGCAGCGCGGACGGTGGGGCTTTCAGGAAACCAGCGCTTACACTATGCCCTGCACTGGAATTTTTACTTCCGAAACACTGTTCAATTATGCAACCATTCTTGAATGCAGCGATGAGCTTCCAGAGGTTCATCGACGACTGGCGAAAGGCTTAGCGCGACTGGATGGTTTTGTAGCACACTTGAGTATCCCCACCAACATCCAAAAAAGTTCAATCGACGTATCGTTATCACAAGCAACTCTCTCTGTTGCTCCCATTGCTGTAGGTGAGGAAACAATTGCGGAATGTGCGCGATTGTTGTCCTCTGGACCATTTGCTATCTGGGTCGGCTTTGGTGCGCGGGATGCAGCGGTCGAGATTCACCAGCTTGCCGAGAACACAAGGACTGCGGTGATGTGTTCGCCGCGCGGCAAAGGTATTTTTCCCGAAGACCATCCTCAATTTGTGGGCGTCACGGGCTTTGCTGGTCATGAGTCAGTTCTGCGGTATATGCAAGAGTATCGTCCTTCTAGGACGCTGATTCTTGGAACACGGCTGGGTGAATTTACCTCGTTTTGGAAACCAGAGATGATCCCCAAGGGGGGTTTCGTACATGTTGACATTGACCCAGAAGTGCCAGGAACTGCTTATCCATCCGCTGAGACGTTAGCTATCCAGTCGGATGTAAAAACGTTTGTGAGGGCTTTGCTGACGCACTTCCCAAAGCGTCAGAGCCGATCAAAAACCTTATTGCTATCAAGACCTAAGCGTCATGCAATGAATCCAAGTGCAGGTGGTCCGGTGCGCCCCGAAGTACTGATGAATGTAATTCAACGGATAATTGTTGAGGGCAGTGATGCATTGGTGATGACTGAGGCAGGTAACTCGTTTGCTTGGGGAAATCACATGCTGCGATTTAACAAACCGGGTCGTTACCGGGTCAGCACTGGGTTTGGAGCGATGGGTCATGCTGTAACGGGCGTTGTGGGTGCCGCTCTGGGGCGAAATGGCAAGGCTGTTGCCATAGTCGGGGATGGTGCCATGCTCATGAACAGCGAGATAAGTACTGCTGTGCAACACCAGATTCCTGCTGTCTGGATTGTACTTAACGACTCGCTCTACAACATGTGCGGTCAGGGATCAACAATGCAGGGGTTCAAAAATATGAATGTAGCAATTCCGCAGGCGGATTTCGTCAAGATTGCCCAAGGTCTGGGATCAGATGCCATCCGCGTCGAAAGGGAGTCTGACATTCAACCTGCACTGGAGAAAGCGATTGTATCGAGCGGTCCATTGGTTATTGATGTAGTCATAGACCCAACTCGGCCTGCACCGATCAAAAGCCGTATTTACAATCTAATTTTTGAAAGCACGAAGTAAGTCGGCGCAAAAAAAACAAACTATGTAAAGATGTGCGATTCTTTCGTTACATAGTTATAAACTTCCACGCCGATTTACTTACTATTTGAGAAAAACCTTATGATGTTTCATCAATCCGTAGGAATTCGCTCACTTGCTGTAAGCTTCCCAAGCATTAAACGTACAAAAGACTACTACAAAGAAAATTACCCTGACTTGGTTGCTCATAGCGAGCAAAAAAACTTAGCAAGGCTGATGTCACCTGATGGTTTGCTCCCCAGGAATGAATTTGACTTAGAGATGAGGCCTTATATCTCAGATCCCTTTCGGGGCACTATCGAGAAGTGGATACTTGGTCCAGGTGAGTCGTCGCTGACACTAGAGTATCGCGCAGCAAAGGATGCCCTCGACGCGGCAAATCTTTCCCCCGACGACATTGATCTCATGATTGTCGCCTCGTTTTTACCTGAACAAATCGGATTTGGCAATGCAGCTTTTGTTGCTCGTCAAATGGGACTGCGGGGTAGTGCGTGGAATCTTGATGCAACGTGTGCCAGTACCCCGATTGCGCTTCAAACTGCCTGTGCCTTGGTACAGGCAGGAGGGTATCGGAATGTGCTGGTAGTTATTTCATGTACTTACTCTCGCTTTTTCGATGAAGACGATACTCTCTCATGGTTTTTTAGCGATGGTGCCGGAGCAATCGTTGTCGGTTCACTCGAATTGAACCAAGGCATCCTGGGCACAAAGACTGTTAATACCAGCGTGTTGTGTGACCAATTATTTTTTAAAGTTACGCAGAATGAGCAGGGCAATACGCAATTCCGCTTACAGGTTGCCAAGGGTATGAACAAGCTGATCGGCGAAACGGCAGGGGGGTTTCTTCGTACATGTTGCGAAGGTGCTGTCGCTGCTGCTGGTTTGACGCTAGAGCAAATCGACTTTTTCATTTTCAACACACCCACGGCTTGGTTTGCAAGCTTCTGTACGTGTGTATTGGGCATTGACCCAAAGCGCACGATCAATGTCTACCCTCTCTATGCAAACATTGGACCAGCACTGACCCTAGCCAATCTATACCACGCTGCTCGGCTAGGCAAGATTCACGAAAATGACCTAGTTCTCGTCTACGGCTTTGGTGCAGCCAGTTCTGCCTCTGCAAGTGTGATGCGTTGGGGCAATGTGGCGCTAAGTCCGCTTCCGGTTAATGAACTTCAGTAGACCGAAAAGTTTTTCAGTTGCCTGTAACCTAGACCAGGTTTTATTTTGGGACCCAGTTTATCTAACGACTGCCACTCATAAGCTAATCGGAGAATTAGCATTTTCAGCGCTCTGGAGAGCGTCTTTACCTGAACCTTCTGCTGTTTTGGGAGTATTAGCGTTTAGTGCTTTAGGTACAGGAGCGCTACAGAAACTCAAACAGATATACATTTGTGTAAAACAAACAAATCAAAAGGGACGGGGAGCATACGTATGATCAGTCAATTTTACAGTGATTGGGTTTAACTTTCCAGTCCAACGAATCACAGCCGAAGGGTTGTACCAATCCAGATAAGGAGGATTTAGATGAAGCAAGATGCTGCTGTACACATTCAAAGACCAAGGACAGATGAAAGGTTACTCTGGGATATAATCTCTGGAAATATTGGATACAGAACATTCCTCGTTGCTTATGACCTTAAACTTTTTCCTCTTCTTGCTGAAAAACCACGAAAGCTAGTAGAAGTCTGTGAGTCTCTACAGATTAACTGCCGTCCGGCTGAAGCCCTATTGGCGATGAGCTTGTCTATAGGGCTAGTGCAAGTAAAAGATGGCTATTATTCGCTCACCTTGTTTGCGGAAGATTATCTGCTCGAAAGTAGCCCAACGTATTTAGGAGGTTTCTTAGACATTTTGATTGTCAACGACCACTTGTTCTCGTTTGAGAGTATAAAAAAGGCTGTAATCACCAATTCCTCACAGGTTTACTCTGGCAACAAACTCTTTCAAACTCATGAAGAGCAGGCCGTCTTGGCACGTGCTTTTACCTACGGAATGCATAGTCACAGTATGGCGGCGGCATTGGCTTGGCCGGAAGTGATTGACTTGTCGGGATACAGACTCTTACTTGACATTGGTGGAGGTTCGGGTGCTCATGCCATTGGTGCAACTTTGAAATGGCCAAAATTACAAGCTCAAATCATTGATCTCGCTCCTGTATGCGAGGTAGCACAAGAGTTTATGAGGCACTACGGCTTACAGGATCGCGTCAAAACACAGGTTAGTGATATGTGGAGTCAGCCTTTCCCAGCAGCTGATCTGCACTTGTATGCTGATATTTATCATGATTGGTCACCAGAGAAAGCTCATTTCCTCACTCAGAAAAGCTTCGAGAGTTTAGAGCCTGGAGGTCGTATCATTATCCACGAGATGCTCTACAATAACCAACAGATTGGCTCTTCTGCCGTTGTCGCTTACAACATGATGATGCTCTTGTGTACGGAGGGTCAGCAATATTCAGGGACTGAGTTGTCAACGATGCTAATAGAGGCGGGTTTCACTGATATTGAGATCAAGCCGACCTTTGGATACTGGAGTATTATCACTGGCTACAAGCCTTGATAGAAGACCGTGCGAAAGAATAGGAGAGGAGGAGGATCTGGTAAACCAACACTTAGCGATGTAGACTTCAGCGAAATTCAGCTTTATCACAAAGTTTTTTAGAACCCCTGCCACACCGTCATTTCAACGAAACACCCAGAAACCAGAAAATAATCGATGAATCAGCGTTTCCAGCGATACCATAAGTTTTGACAAAGCGACCGCCCGAAAACGAACGCTGTTTCCCCTTAATTTACGATGCCTGAAACCCTGATTATTACGTTAGTTTCTGAAAGTTTGTGATAAAGCTGAAATTCTGTAACTTAAATGCTCAAGAAAACAATACAGAAGATGTTGACAGTGGCAGTGAGCATCTTCTTCGCCAAGACACTTATCGTGTCCGCCACAAACAGAACTCACAGTATTTGTGCAGCAGTTAAAAGGGAAAGAATACAAGTATGAGCGGTCAGTTGGACGGGAAAGTTGCGCTAGTTACTGGAGCTTCATCAGGCATTGGTCAGGCGACAGCGATCGCCTTTGCACGTGCAGGAGCGAAGGTTGTTGTTGCTAGTCGTCGTATCGCCGAGGGGGAGGAGACTATGCACCGCATACAAGAGATAGGAGGTGAGGCTATTTTTGTCAAGACCGACGTGTCAAAGTCTGCTGAAGTTGAGGCACTAGTTAACAAGACCGTCAATACCTATGGTCGTCTGGACTGCGCTTTCAACAACGCTGGCATTCCAGCATCTAGTCCACTCATCAATATCTCTGAAGAAGACTGGGATCGCGTGTTTGACGTTAATCTCAAAGGAACCTGGCTCTGTCTCAAGTACGAGATTAGGGCGATGCTCAAACAAGGTGGCGGCGCAATTGTGAACGTGGGCTCCATCGGTGGTGTTATCGGTTTTTCAGGCTATACCTGCTACTGTGCCAGTAAAGGTGGAGTTATCGCCCTAACTCGAGCAGCGGCAATGGAGTATGCTAAGTCCGGTATCCGGATCAATGTCGTGAGCCCTGGTGCAATTGAGACTGACATGCTGGCAGCTATTCCTGCACACCAACTCGCTCAGATTATAGCAATGCATCCCATAGGGCGTAGTGGCGAGCCGGCGGAGGTCGCAGAAGCGGTGATGTGGTTATGCTCGGACGCAGCTACATTCGTCATCGGACATAACATGATGATTGATGGAGGTTATACCGCACAGTAAAGCAGGTGAGATGAGTTGTGATCAATCTCATTAGACCATTTTCCTAAATTTGGTAAATTATCTTCGGTAAAATTAGTCAATCGTTCGATTTGATTTTCAATTTCTGACATGGTTTTTTTTAGTTAGACGCACCCCAGTAGAGTAAGTTTGAGTGACTAACTTAACAACTGGATGCTGACTATTCCAAGTCATATAGCAATCCTATTTGAAATCCGAACAAGGTGCATACTGATGCACCTTGGGAAAATCAAATTCTTGATGATTGGTAAAGAACTTAAACAGCCACTTAACAACAGGAAAAGATTTGCACAAAGGCTAAAACTTTCAAGGGAAAATTCTTGGTCTGTAACCAAACATCTTCTACAGGATTTTGTCCCTTGTGCATTGGGTGCAAATCGAATACAAGTAATTTGCCAGTGGTCTGGTTCATGGCGATCGTTTGTCGGTATAATACATCACATTACCTTCTGCCTTCTGCCCTATGACTTGCCCGAAGGGCAAGTCATAGCTTATACCATTTCACGAAAATCTTGATACAAATGATGGTTTCTAATTCTTTCCTCCCCTGCTCCCCTGCCCCCCTGCTGCCTATTTGTATAAAGTGAAACGGTATTAGAGCTTTTCTTATTGCCATTCGCATCTGACCTAAACGGTAATTTCTGTGCCAGAAATCTCCTGATGTTTCTGCTCAACTGCCCCTAAATCTTCCATAGCAATTTTTTGTGCCTCAGTTAAACCATTTACTCCAGTAATGTTCATGCGCTCGTAAAGTCTATAGCTTCTCAGAGTTTTCAAGCACTCACCTGTCTCTACATCCCAAAGCTTAATCGTCTCATCTTCACTACCACTAGCCAGGGTATTACCTTGAGGACTAAAAGCGATCGACCAGACTAATTTGGAATGTCCCGAAAAATTTCTTACCAAGCTGCCTTTGCTTAGATCCCATAGTTTGATCGTTTGGTCACCACTGCCACTAGCAAGCGTGTGTCCATCCGGACAGAAGGCAGTTGAGTATACACAATTAGTGTGACCCTGCAAAATTCCAATACACTGATTGGTGCTGATATCCCAGAGTTTCACCGTTTGATCCATGCTGCCACTGGCCAATGTACGGCCGTCCGGACTAAAAGCAACTGACCATATCCAGTCAGTATGACCGTGGATAACCTGAAGGCATTGGCCGGTGCTGACGTCCCAGAGTTTCACCGTTTGATCCATGCTGCTACTGGCCAATGTAAAGCCGTTTGGACTAAAAGCGACTGACCATACTCGATCAGTGTGTCCTTCCAAGATTCTGACGCATTCTCCAGTGCTGATATCCCACAGCTTTACTGTTTGGTCTTCACTGCTACTAGCAAGAATCGTACCTTGAGGACTAAAGGTGACTGACCATACTCTATTACTATAACCCTGCAAAGTCCTGAAGCAACGACCACTACTGATATCCCACAGGCATAAAGTTTGGTTATCATTTACACTGGCAAGGGTCGTACCTTGAGGACTAAAAGCGACTGACCACACTCTAGACCAGTCTCCCTGTAGATTTTTGAGGCATTGACCTGTTCCAACATCCCACAGCTTTACTGTTTGGTCTTCACTGCCACTTGCCAGTGTCTGACCATCATGAGAG
>CAZZVG010000186.1:0-8364 GCA_964657295.1 Iningainema sp.
GGGGGAGAGGAGTAAAGTTCCCCCGTCTTCTTACTGAGTAATGAGAGTGACTCGTCCTTGTGAACCGTAGGCGACTTCGGTAATATAAAGGTTGGGGTCGTGTAGTTCGGCAATGATGTGATGGGCTGACTCTCCGGCATCAATTGCGGGGTTTAGGTCGATCGCCCGACAGAAGACTTGTTGCCATTCCCAGTTGAGAGTTTTGGTTAATCCAAATAAACCTGCGCTAATGGGACCAAAGTTTACCTTATGTTCTAGCCCAAAAGCCCCATCGAGACGAACTACAGTGCAGAAACAACTGCGTCCGAGACGGGAAGCTTGAGTGAGGGATTTTTTCAGGTGTTTCGCTATAAAGAAGATGTGTTTGACGATCGCCTTTTCCTCTTCAAGATAGGGAATTTTCCCGTTGTAACTCACTTCAAGGACGGGATTAAGATGGATGAAAGCTGCTACTGGTCCATACTGAGTCATTACTGCGACTAATTGTTGTTGCAGATGTTCTTCGCTCAAATCTGCTAGTTGTACGCGAATGACTTCTGCTGGTATTGGCGCTTCCTGCGGGATGAGTGATTGCGGGAAACTCAAAACAACGACTTTCCAACCTTTCTCAACTAAGGATTGAGTCAAGTGAGAAGTTGTGAGGGAGCCATCATCGGTGACTAAGCAGATGTGCCCCTCTGGTAAAGTAAAATCTAATAAATCTGGTAGAGGCAGAGTTTTGAGTTTGATTTGACGACGCAGGCTATTGTCATTTAAGTCAGCTATCTCATCACTAGACTGGTTGTGAGACTTTTTTTTTTCACCACCAACTAACTGTTGGAGATACTCGACAATTTGACCGATAGTGCGTAGTTCTCCCAAGTCCTCCAAATTTGGCTTAGGCAAATCGGGATACATCTCTTGCATCGTCCCCAGAATTTCTACCCGCTTGATAGAGTCAATTCCTAAATCTGCCTCCATGTCCATGTCCAGTTCTAGCATTTCCACTGGGTACCCAGTCTTTTCACTGGTGATGGCTAACAAGGTTTGACCTAAATTAGGCATGGGGAGTGGGGATATCGAAGTCTCCACTGAGTCGGGATTAATGACTGGAAGAGCTATCAGTGTAGACGCAATGGATGGAAGAGTGGATAAATTCTCCGTTAGAGCGATCGCAAAATCTATTGCCGTAGGGGCGAACGGCTGTTCGCCCTTATCTATTGGAGTAGAAACTGCAATTTCTACTGAAGCAGATTGTGAGGTAAGAGATTGCAGATACTCGACGATTTGACCGATGGTGCGTAGTTCTCCCAAGTCCTCCAAATTTGGCTTAGGCAAGTCGGGGTACATTTCCTGCATTGTCCCCAAAATTTCTACCCGCTTGATGGAGTCAATTCCTAAATCTGCCTCCATATCCATGTCCAGTTCTAGCATTTCGATTGGGTAGCCTGTCTTCTCACTTGTAATTGCCAATAAGGTTTCACCCAAGTTAGGAATGGAGACTACTGTAGGAGCGAACGACTGGATTTCTAGTTCAGTAACTAATGGCGTAGAGACAATGGCGGGGCTAACAGATAAGTTTTGGCTGAAGCTTTCAGATAAAATATCTGTGACGAAATTTGTTGCAGGTGACTCAAGGATAGGAGTCACTGGTGTAACAGAGATAGCGTTCAATTTTACTAATATATCATCTGTGGCTTCGATTGGCACAGGTGGAATAACTGATGTGTTGCTGAGTTTTACGGGCACATCATCCGTTGTCTCTGCGACAAAATTTCTTACCAGTTGGCTTTCTGTATGATGTGGAGTAGCCGACTTACCAGCAACGATCTGGGAATACTCTTGCTGTACGAGTTGGAAAAAGTTTTTAGTGTATTCTACCTGATGCTGGAGATATTGCTCGTGAATGCGTAGGGTTTCACTTTGTTGGGAGTGAAACTGCATCATACCACGCTCTAAGCTTTCCATCACAACTGGTTTGAGCTTAGGGGCTTCGGTTGAAGATTGAGTGTTTGCCAATAAGGAATTCTGCTGCTGCATCAGTTGGAAAAAGGTTTTAACATATTCCATCTGATGGTTGAGGTAATGTCCGTGAACTTGTAACTGTTCACTCTGACTCTGCTGAAACTGTGCGAGCAGGTATTCTAAGCTTTCTAACACGGCAAGTTTGTCTGGTTGCATAGGAGTGGGAGATGGGGAGGCTAAGAATTTCTCGGTGTTAATCTGTGCTAATTTCAATCTGTCTTCTTCTTTCGCGTCACCTGTTCCCATCTCCTCGACAATAGCCTTAAGCCCATTATTGTTAGCTGGTGGAGTGAGAGTGGCAGTAATGGTATTGACTCTGCCAGTTCCTCTTTCGTCATCCTCTGCCAAGGATGCAATGACAGTGTTCTCTTGGGAATTGCTTTGCGGTAATTTCACTTGATGCCCATCCTGTAAAGATTGTGCAAAAGCGTTTCTCGTTTTCTCGGACACATAGTTAATGCCGTTTAAACGTACACTCAACGCCTTTTTCTCGGTTGTGGATATGGTGGGTTGTGGCAGTTGGTAGGGATCTGGGTTGTTTAAAGACAAACCAGCTACACGCAACTGTACAACGGCTTCTCTTAAGGAACGATCGCTATTCTTTTGAGCGCTGGGATTCAAAGTAACAGTCATATGAGGGCGATCTCCTAAGATTTCTTTCACCAAGTTGGAGAGAATTTTCTTCGGGCCAAATTCCACAAAACAATAACCGCCGGCAGCGTAGATATTTTCGATCTCTTGCTTAAACAGCACCGAGTTGTTCAGGTGTGTTTCTAGGATTGTTTGAATTGCCGCTGATTCGTTGGGATAAGCTTTGCCTGTGACGTTGGTGTAAACAGGTATTTTGGGGTTCGAGAACTTGCAGCTCTTAACTGCTTGGGCAAAGGCTTTTTGAGCAAAGGCAATCAGGGGGGTGTGAAAAGCTGCAGAGACGGGGAGCAAAACGGCAGCACAACCTTGGTTTTGCAACATTTGCTGCACTTTGGTGATTTCGGCGACAGGCCCTGCTAACACCACTTGACGGGGAGAATTGAGATTGGCGATCGCCACTTGAGGAAAATGCTTGAGAACTGCTTCTACCTTGCTAATCTCTTCTTTGACTGCCAACATGGCACCAGCATCATAATCAGGATCTTGAGGGGCTGCCATTGCTTGCCCCCTGGCTTTCACCAAGTCACAGTAATCTTCGTCACTCAAAACGGAGGCTGCCCATAGTGCGGTGAGTTCTCCAAAGCTGTGCCCAGCGACGAAATCGGCGTTGAAGCCTGCTTGAGTGAGGATTTTGTACATCCCAGCACTGAACATGGCGATCGCGGGTTGAGCATATTCCGTGCGTTGCAATGCGGCAACTTGGGCCTTTTTTTCTGCCTCTTCAAACACGGGATGGGGAAAAACGATCTCCGACACTGGCTGCAAATTATCTTTGAGCAAAAGGCTATCCATATAACCGTAAAGACGGCGCATGGTGGGAAAATTCATCACCAGTTCCCGGCCCATTTCTAAGTATTGAGAACCCTGCCCAGAGAATAACGCTACGACTTTTCCTGCCAGTTCCAAACCAGAGGCACGGTAGTATATGCCTTGAGGATGTTCCCATGCAGGGGATGAGGCTTTGTTTTTCAGTAAATCAACACAGATTTGCAGAAATTTGCAGGCTTCAGTGCGCGACTGAACAACAAATCCAACTCTGGCGGCAGTTAGAGGAATTTCTTTTGATTTACAATCCTCTACGAGTTCTGCATAATGTTTGTCTCCAGTCTCAGATTGCAAATTCCCTAAAATTTCTTCACAGTTGCTCAACAACTGTGCGGGGTTCTGAGCAAACAGCAGCACTTCACAATCCGTATGATGGATGCGGTAGGGAAGGTTGTGTTCGGCTGTGTATTCTTCAAGAACAACGTGATAATTTGTGCCGCCAAAGCCGAAAGAACTGACACCCGCACGTCTTGGCGGTTCTCCTTCAGCCCGAATCCAAGGTCTGGTTTCGGTATTAAGATAGAAGGGGGAATTTTTGATGTTGAGTTTGGGGTTCGGTTCTGTGACGTTAATTGTGGGTGGCAATATCTTGTGATGTAACGCCAACGTCGTTTTGATTAGACTTGCCGCACCTGCTGCTGCTTTTGTATGTCCAATCTGAGATTTGACGCTGCCCAACGCAATGTGCTGTGTTTTGGCATTTTGTTCGGCAAAGAATTCTTTGATGGACGCAAATTCAATTGGATCTCCAGCCATAGTGCCCGTGCCATGTGCTTCAATCAGACTGACACTTTCTGGTGGAAAACCTGCATCTTCATAAGCACGTCTTAAAGCTTTGACTTGTCCTTCCTGTCGGGGAGCATAAATGCTTTTATATCGCCCATCACTGGAAGTACCGATTCCTTTAATCACTGCATAAATTGTGTCGTTGTCTCTTTCAGCATCTTCTAGGCGTTTCAGCACAATCATGCCGATCCCTTCACCCAACATCATCCCATCGGACTTGGCATCGAAGGGTTTGACAGTCTCGCCGGGAGTCATTGCTGGTGTTTTGCTGAAACACATATAACCCATGATCGTGTTGTCGGTGTCAACTCCACCAGTCAGCATCATATCGCTTCGATATTCTACAAGTTCGCTGATTGCCATTTTTAAGGCACCCAAGGAACTAGCACAAGCGGCATCAATAACGCAGTTAATCCCTCCCAAATTCAGGCGGTTGGCGATTCGGCCGGCGACGACGTTAGCTAACATGCCTGGAAAAGCGTTCTCGTCCCAGTTCACATATGCGCTTTTAATTTTCTTGACAATTTTCTGTGTATCCTCATCGGAAATACCGCTACTTTTGAGAACCTTTTCCCAAACGGGATATTCCAACCTAGAAGCAAGTGGCATACCGAGTTGCTTTGCCATTGCTACGCCTAAAATCACCCCAACAGTCTCGCGATTGAACTCGCGGGATGCACCATAGCCGGCATTTTCCATTGCTTCTTTCGCAACAACCAAACTCAATAGTTGCGAAACGTCTGTGACTTCTAAGATGCTGGGAGGTATCCCAAATTCCATCGGGTTAAAGTCAACATAGGGGATGAAACCACCTCTTTTGGAGTAGGTTTTTTCTTCTGGTGTTCTCGGATTTGGATCGTAATAATCGTCTACATTCCAGTGTGAGGATGGAACATCAGTAATACAGTCAGTTTTATTAAGAATATTTTGCCAGTACTCTTGCAAGTTTCTAGCTTGGGCAAATAAAGAAGCCATGCCAACGATGGCTATTGGATTATGTTGCAGTTGTCTGTTAATTTTATTGACTGATAGAGATTTATCCGACATGTTTTTTTTCTCCTCAATAAACGCAATAACTGCCTTTTCAATATCGTTGATCTGATTTTCGAGCTGCACTAAGGCAGTATTAATTGAATGAGCAGACATAGGACATAGACTAATCTTTAGTACAGTGGATTATTGCTCTGCTGTAATTTTTGATGCGGATGAACTTCTTTCTAAAAAAGCTATCCTATCCCACCTGCGGCAAATCAATGCCACCCTGATTAGTTGATTTTCCTGGTGTTTTCTAGCAATTTCGGTCACCTTACAGCAAGGTCGAAATTTACTATGCTGTTTAGCAATTAGGGTCAATGAATTACGTGTTTTTTGTCTCACGCAAAGGCGACTGCCGTCGCAAAGGCGCAAATGCTATTGACTAATCACAAATGAATTCAGACAAATTTTTGAGGGATGTGCAATTTAAACACTCAGTTTTTTTAGATAAGACTCGATTCTTCTTGAGATGGTGGTAGCAGATCGATTACATTGTTGAAACTGGTGAAATAGTCTTGCAGTGCGATCGCTGCTTGACCTGTAAACTCAATCCATTGGTTATGGCACATATTTTGAGGAATTGTTTCTCCCTGGAGCAATGGAAACGTGGGAGTAGCTATTAGGACAGAAACGCTTTTTTCTCCAGAAGCAGTTTGATTATCAAGATTAACTGCGGCAATGTAGCTGCTGTTAATGACAACGTTCTGTATTTTTATAAATGCCATAGCCAGTTTCAGCGTCCAAGATAATCTAGTTTACGGAAATTGCACTCTTGAGTTTGACATATTAGTTACAAAAGAACACTCTCCACTTAATTCAAATAGATGAAAAAATTGAGAAAACAATTACAGTATTGCTTAATAATAGCTATCTTTCTTGATTAGTTGATGCTATCAATTAACAGGCATAAGCTCTACCACAAATAAACTTGCACGTTTAGTAGTAAGGATTGTCCTTGAGAAACCCGCCGTCGGCGACTGGTATTTATGAGTCATTTCATACGAAGGATTAAGGACAAAGGACAATGACAACCTCACAAAAAAAAACTGCAACATAGATGTGTATTAACCTAATATGCCTTGCCGCTTTCAAGGATTAGAATTAATAAAAACACTAGCACAGCCAATAACAATTAGATAGTTCGTTTTTAGCAGTTTTTCAAAAAAGATATATTTGTGCAAGTATGAACATTTGGTAAAAAGCAAAAAGTATAGCTATTGACTATTGTTTTACCAATTAAGTTTTTTCGGAGGTTTTCAGTATACGAGTTGCCAGAAACCCCTTTCTTTCCAAAGATTTTCGGCATTTTTAATTCTTTGAAGAGGTTTCTATTTTCTCTATAAGCTTTCCAGCTTGCTTTTGCCACCGGGTGATTCCGTAATTGACTCGAGCAGAATTATCATCGCCAATAAAACAAGTACGTCCCATCCGTTCGCAAGTCATGAGAATTTCGCCGTATCCCATAAAAGGAGCAATGACAGAATCGTGCGGATTTGTATACAAATGTAGCAAGTAATTGACTATAGCCTCTACTCCTTCAATATGACTTGGCGTCTGTGGTTTGGATATAGATTGGTGGGAAAAAATACCAACGTAGAGGTTACCAAGAACTAATTCCTGTTGAAAGGGCATCTGCTGACGGCTGTAAAATTCATAAATATTCCCCTCAGCGCGTATTACCGCAACAACTCGAGCTTTATCCACTAAATAATTGTGATTCCAGGTTGGTGAAACAGTAGCGATCGCTAAAGCTGCATTCTCAGGTATTCTATTGATAAATTGTTGGCTAGAGGTATCTCCACAATAGACGAGATGCCGACCCAAAATTGATTGCTCCCCAATTTCGACAACAGAATCTTGCTCCGTGACTTTTTCTTCTGGCTGTTCAACCTGAAGTTGTGCTTTCTTGCGGGATGACTTAGCTTCCCTTTCGGCTATAGCACTTTTCAAGGTTTGTAACTGTAACTCTTCTAGCTTCAACCGCCAAATTTCTGCAAGTTTTGCTTGTTTTTCGGCTTCTTCAACATCCTCCAACGCTAAAGCTTGTTCTGAAGCTTTTTCTGCTTGTTCTGCTAAAATCCGTTCCTTGCTACCCGTTCGCGCCACTTGGAGGAGCTTTGTTTTGTTTTTGGCGAGCGGTGTTCCTTCGATCATCGCTTGAATTTTGGGGGCAATATCTCTAGCAATCTGCTTCTCTAGCTGCATACTTCGTTCGCTATACCCTTGTTCTCTGGCAAGATCTGCAGTTGTTTTGAGTTGTGGTGGTGAAATGATTTCACCACCACCACGGCTATGTTGATTATCTCCGGCTTTAGCTCTGAGTCCCAATCTTTCGAGAATGCGATCGCGTTCTCGGAAAAGTTGTCCTCTTTCTAGATGATCCAACTCACTCCGAACGAAATTCTCGTCTATTTCCGCTAGACGAGCTTGGTCATCATCATCATAAGTAATAATATTGCATTCAATCTCTTCGAGTCCGAGTCGCTGACAAGCTGTCAAACGATGCAGTCCAGCAATCAAGTTCAGCTTCTGATCTACCGTGATTGGGTTCAATAGACCATTAAGTTTGATTGATTCTTTTAACTCTTCTACTTTCTCATTCTTGACTGCTCGACGGTTCAGACTATTAAACTTGATTTTGTGTATAGACACTGGCACTGTAGGCATAATCGCAGTTCTTCAGTGTTTAGTGCGGAAGTTCATCTATAAATTATCAAAAACCAAAAATTCTTGACAACTTTGATGAGAATGTCTTGTAAGCCACAGCCAAAATTTAGCTGTCGATCAATTGATATTACAACCAACTGAGTTAACACTATTGAAGCAAATCACCGCCTGAAAGTTCCCCCTCTTTGGGAGGGAGATCAGGTGGAGAGGATGAGAGGGGGAAGTTTAAGCATATTTGCTGATTGCCAAAATTACAGTTTTATGCCATGCTGGATGACAAGTTTTACTATTTGATTTCTATCAGCGCTTCGTTACTTCTAAAAAATAAGTGTTTTGCAGGCGCTACTGCAGCTTGACAGCATTTAATATAATACCCTTTTTCGGTAAGTATTACTC
>CAZZVG010000187.1:0-8358 GCA_964657295.1 Iningainema sp.
CAATTAGCAGCCTTCACGAGTGTTTTGCCACTTAGATATGACTGCTATATATTAGATTGTCTCAGTTTAGAGGCCGATCACTCATCAGTCGTTGGTGCGATCAAGCAAATTAAGGGGAGGGAGTTAAGTGATCACTAGATTATCTCGGTGAATGACTGTTTCCGCACCTTCATAGCCTAAAATAGCTGCAATTTCCCGAGAATGACAACCGCTAATTTTTTGCAATTCGACACTAGTGTAGTTTACGAGTCCTCTAGCGATTTCGTTACCGCTTTTGTTGCACAACTGCACTGCATCCTGGCTATCAAACGCCCCTTCCACTCTTGTAATGCCAGTCGCTAACAAAGACTTCCCAGATTCGGAAATTGCTACGACTGCTCCCTCATCTAGATACAATCTCCCCATAGGTAATAAACCGTATGCTATCCAGCGTTTACGCGCAGAAGTTGGTTCTGGCTGTGGCTCAAAGTGAGTCCCGATAGGTTCTCCAAGGAGAATTTTTATGATGTTATTGGGAAATTTACCTTCGGTAATTACGGTATAGACACCAGATGAGGTAGCGATTCTGGCTGCAGAAATTTTTGTCACCATTCCACCAGTTCCCCATTGGGAACCTTGAGTGCCTGTATTTACCTGCAATTGCGTTAATTCCTTGATGTTTTTTACTAAAGTAATTGGCTGGGCGTCTGGTACAGAACGCGGATCAGCTGAGTATAAGCGATCTACATCAGTAAGTAAAAACAGCCAATCTGCTTGTACTAAGCTTGCAACCAGAGCCGAAAGGGTGTCATTATCCCCAAATTTCAATTCCTCTACTGCTACTGTGTCATTCTCATTCACCACTGGAATGACTCCCATTGCTAGTAATTCTTTAAAGGTATTGTAGATATTAAGATAGCGGCTGCGCTGTACTAAATCGCTGCGGCTAAGCAACACTTGGGCAATTGGCTGTTGCAAAATTGTAAATAAATCGTCGTATATCCGCATTAACCTGCCTTGCCCTACTGCTGCTACTGCCTGTTTCAATGCGATCACCTTTGGACGTTCTGTTAAACCTAAACGCGCACAACCCACACCTACAGCACCAGAGGAAACTAAAATCACTCGATGACCAACACGTCGCAAGTGCGAGAGGGTTTCTGCTAAAGTAGCGATGGTGGAAAGCGCTAGCTGTCCAGTTTCTGGTTGGGTAAGGCTGGACGTACCAATTTTAACGACTATTGTTTGGGTCATCACAAAAGTTAGGAGTTAGGAATTATGAATTTTAACTCTTCACTCTCAACTTTGGTCACTGAAATTGTCAAGCGCCAATCCTCCTATAATTGAAGATTGACGCTTGACAAATGTATGTTAACTTATTATTGCTAGAGTCTTTAATTAGCTGACTCCATATTATTTATAATAATCGCTGCTTTTTGCCGATTTTGTAAATTCTTTAATGATTTCTTCAGATTTAATTTCCGGGCCGATTTGTGAACTTTGATAAATCTTTGTTTTTCGGAGTAATCGTTGCTCCTAGAATTTCCGAAATCCAGACTTCAAAGTTGCGGATGGGATGGGAACGCAAAGCGGCATCTGAATGAACAATTGGTTCGACGAGGATAGTAAACATTCCCATCCGATTACCGACTACTATATCTGTAAATAAGCGATCGCCCACCATCCCTACTTGATTTACTGGCAGATTCATGGTGTTAAGTGCTTGCCTGATCTTACGTCGTGAGGGTTTAGCAGCACCTAAGAAGTAAGGAAGATCGAGAGAACGAGCAATTCCACCAATACGGTATTCACTGAGATTATTACTTACCAACGATAGTACGGTACAAGAGCGGATCAGCTCAACCCATTGTTTCAATTCTGGAGAAGCCGACGCGACTCTTACCGGTACTAACGTCTCATCGACATCCAACACTAGTCCCTTCAATTCGTATTTTTGGATGATTTCTGGAGTGAGATTCAACACTGAACCTTCTAATATCAAGTCAGGCTGTAAGAGTTTATTCCAGAGCATACTTCACAAAGGAGTTAATAATTGATTAGTTATAAATGAGGAGTTGAAAGTTAAAATTCATCACTCTTGACTCCTCACTTATAGCAATCATAGTAAGCATACAGCCATCATAATGTGTAAAGCTTTTGCCATAAAACGACCTTATTCAACTTCGTTAAACAGATGTTCTTCTAAAAGCGGTTGAACTTCGCGGAACTCTTCTGGAGACAGTAATTCAGGTTTACCCGTTTTCGATGTCCGGGCAAAAAACAGCAGTGGATCGAGGGGAGTGTAAATTGCATACTCCCGATCCTCATAGTAGAAGCTTGTTAGTAGCTGTAATTGCTCTGGTTCTAAATCAGCATTCTCATCTTCGATTTCTAAGGTAAAGAGTTCTGACTCTTCTACTGGTGGTAATTCACCAGCGACGGTGAGAGCGTAAGCCGTGTTCTTCAGTAACAAATTTTGTTCGGCTAAAACAGCTTGGGCCGTCCCAAAAATCTTGTCAATTATGTCATCATCTTCTACAAGAATGGCTTCTTCTTCCTCGCCATCACCTTGCCAAGCAAAAATTTCCACAGGTGAATCAACTGGAAGAAGTAAAACATACTCTTGCTCATCCACGATCAGCGAATGCTCAATA
This sequence comes from Iningainema sp., assembly GCA_964657295.1. GTDB lineage: Bacteria > Cyanobacteriota > Cyanobacteriia > Cyanobacteriales > Nostocaceae > Rhizonema. The sequence continues at coordinate 2,634 of CAZZVG010000187.1, forward strand.
TAACATTCGAGCGATCGCTCTTGCTCATCCGTCAAAGTGATGGAACCGACTTGAGCATTATCATTTTCTTCAGGAAATTGTGAGGGAGACATAGCCAAGGTGTGGAATTATATATACCAGCAATTTATAGAAGTTGCTCAACTGTTTTTCACAGTTAATGTCAATCAAATAACAATTTTTCTGGTTAATCAGTAATAGAATATCATGCAAAAAGATATAATGCTCAGTCAAGATATCTTTAGATTTTAGATTTAGCTCGCTTGATGTCCAGCCATTGTTGCAAAATCAAAGCTGCGGCTTTACGGTCGATTAATTCTTTATGACGTGATGGCGAACGATTTTCGGCTATTAACATCTGCTCTGCTTGAAACGAAGTTAAGCGCTCATCTACATACTCCACAGGTAATTTGAGGACCTTGGCCACTTTTGTGATATACTTCTGCACCTGATGAGCCTGAAATCCCACTGAACCATCCATGGAATAAGGTAGACCTACGACTAAAACTTGTACTTCACGCTCCGCCACTAATTGTTTTATTTTCGCCACATCTAAATCGAACGATTTGCGCTCAATTGTAGTTATACCCGTAGAGATAAGTCCGGTGCGATCGCACCCAGCAACACCAATACGCTTGCTACCGACATCTAAACCCAAAGCGGAAATAAAAGGCTTTGGTTGCTTGTTTTCACAACTAAATTCAGTTGGAGGTATAGAGACAGGCGTATGTGGTAATACCCCGTTGTCTTCGGAAAACTCCCCATTCCCTCCCTGCTTCTGTGCTGTTGTTTCACACATCCTCGCTCAACTACTCCTGCTCGGCATCGGCTAATTCAGGCGGGTGTTGTGCTTCTACACTAGAGTTACTGCAAGATAAATTCTTAGGCACTGATCTATCTGGTACCAATTGCTGTGTTGGTACCCATGACATCCCACCCGGTATTGGTTTGCGTACTGGTTGTAAACCTTGCAACATCTCGGGTAACTGAATCCCTTCCAAGGAGACAAATTTCGACTCACGAACCTTATGCCATACTGAGCGAGACATGACTAAGGTATGTTCAATGCGATTTGCCCCGATTTGCTCCAAATACTCTTCTCCCTCAGGTTGATAGTCGGCTGAAGCTAGTTGTAACACTTGCTTGGGAAAATCCTGTGCAATGCGAGCAAGTTGGGATAATTACTCTGGATACAGCCAAGTGTATGCTGGATGAACCATGAGTGTTGCTACATATGGTTCCTGACCTTTCCTGTCTAGGGAAATTTGAAAATAGCCTATTGCTGCTTTCCGCTGCGGTTCAAATACATAGCCACTGACGACTTCTGTTTTGCTCAACCACTGTTTAATCGCATCAGTTAAAGTGCCAAACAAACTTGTTTTGAAGTCTTGAGTTTGGCGGTCAAATACTTGCCGCATCAACGGCGGCATTGACGCTGTATCTAGTTGATATAGCAATTGAGCATCAGCATTACTTACTGGTAGTAAATTTGGCAAGTCTGGCTCTGATTTTCCTAATTCTGCCAGTAACTCTGGTGTAATTTCCCAGTATGTCATTTCTGCTAGGCGCTGAAATCCGTTTTGCCGATAAAGTGCCAACGCCTCTTTGTCATTGATATTAACTTCTAATATCCATGTGCGTGCTTCTAAAATCGACTCAAAGCAATGACGTAAAAGTTGCGAGCCAATTCCTTGGTTATCTGTAGAACGGTCTAGCATTAATCTATCAACACGCCACGTGCTTCGGGTGCGGTTAAAGGGCGATACTTGAACCATCCCTAGAAGCACACGCCCCTGTTCTGCTACATAAGCACATAAACGATACTGGAATGGGTTGGGAAACCAACTTAAAAACTTAAGGAACCCATACCAGCGGCGTAGTCCTTGGATTTGCTTGATTGCAACACTAGCGCCCTTGGGGGTGTAGGCTGCGAATGACTCTTTTGTTAGGCGATCAATTCCGTCCAAGTCCCGGTGTTGGACTGGTCGGATAATAACGCTGAGATTTCGAGGAAGCAATGAAGTCATTTTCATTCGAGCCGCCATTCAGCCTTAAGTAACTGGGTCAGAGGATCTGCTGCTACAATTTTAACGGCTTTCTGCTCAAAGCCGTCGATCCAAAAGGGTGATTTTCATAAATAATCGCAAAAAGCAGATATGTTGAGAATCGCTGTCTTCGTTGACCCAACAAAACCTGCCTCTATTTTATTTGATTTTTTTTGACAACATTTCTTAATAATGTCGAGAAACGAGCTTTTCAAAGTGGGCTTGGGTTTGATGAAGTAGTTGTTCTCGACTATCGAACAGTGTCTGCTTCAACGGTGGAACCAGATTGCGGGCTTGCAGAGCCATATGAAGTTGTAAGTTAGCAACGTATTCACTGAAGTCTTCACGCACTGCTGCTGTGCCTAGTAACAAATTTGATTCCATTGCCACTGTTTTCTCCTCTCTCTTTGTTTTGCTGTTTCTTCACATCAATATTTAACACGCTTGTTTTGTCTTTATTCTGACTTTGCAATGAAGTTTAACGGTTTCCCCACTAAGTGTAAAGAAACATGAAGTTTAGTAAAGAAGGGTTATGGAGTGAGACTGAGATTCTGAATCTTCTGACTCAATACCGTTCAGTTAAGGCATTTATTCCTTGAGGCAGGCAGGGAAGGAGAAAACTAATTGTCTATCAACTCGTTCCTCCCCTGCTCAAGAACTGCTTATCCGAACTGTATTGTGACAAACCTCTAACAGTGATCGCGATCGCAGTCACACGCTTATCTATGTGTCAAAAATATATATTGGCCTCTCTTCTTGACACAGGGTAAGTAACATGCACAGAATTGCTCAAGTGTATCTCACAGACGCTTACTATGGATACATTCGCCCTAGTGCAGTCGCAAAGGTCAGAGACTTAGAAGTAAAATATCCCCAGTTTATCTCTCAAATCACGCCTAGAGAAAAAAACGAAATTTTGGCAAATCCGACAAATAAATCAAAAAACACATCAGAAAGTTTAGCCGCGCTTGATTTATCTAAAGTCTTAAAAGCATCTCAAACGATTTCTGAAGAAATTATTCTTGAGAGTTTGCTGGATAAATTAATGCCGATTGTTACGGAAAATGCCGGAGCGCAAAAAGGTTTTCTGTTTTTACAAATATCCGATCAACTCGTTTTGGCTGCTGAGAGTTCTGTAGAATTAGAGAAGGCAGTTATCCTTCCTTTTATAGCTGTTGAAGAATGTCAAGATTTACCTAGCTCTCTAATTAATTACGTAGAAAGAACCAGGGAGATAGTAGTTCTCAATAATGCTATACAAGAAGGATTATTTACCAACGATCCTTATATAATCAAGTATCAACCAAAATCTGTTTTAGGTTTACCAATTGTTTATCAAGGTAAACTAACAGGCATTCTGTACCTAGAAAATCGTGAAATCAGAGGTGCTTTTACACGTGACTGCCTACAAGTTCTCTCTCTATTATCCTCTCAAATTTCTATTTCTATTGAGAATGCTAACCTCTACAAACATTTGCAAAGTTACTCCCAAGAACTGGAATTAAAAAATCGGGATCGGCAACAATCGGAAGTGAGAGAACGAGAAAAAGCCATTCAACTTGAAACCGCATTGCAAGAACTTCAGGATACCCAACTACAACTTATTCAAAGCGAAAAGTTGTCTAATCTGGGACAAATGATGGCGGGTATTGCTCATGAAATTAATAATCCCGTAAATTTTATTAATGTTAACCTTTGCCACGCCGGCAACTACACTCAAGATTTACTTCATCTCATCAAGCTTTACCAGCAAAACTATCCCCAGCCAGTCAACGAAATCCAAGATGAGATCGAAGCAATTGACTTAGAGTTTCTCCAAGAAGATTTGCCAAAAATGCTAGGTTCACTGAAATTTGGAGCACATAGCATCAAGGAAATTGTTCGGAGCTTGGGGAATTTTTCGCGCCAAGATACTTCACAAATGACACGGCACGACATTCATGAGGGCCTAGACACTACCCTGATGATTCTACAGCATCGACTGAAAGCTCAGCCAAACAGACCTGCTATTGAGATTGTTAAAGAATATGGCAACTTGCCTGTGGTAGAGTGTTATGCCAGTTTACTCAACCAAGTGTTTATGAATCTCTTAACCAATGCGATTGATGCAATAGAGGAGACGCAGAAAGAAAAACAAGCCCCAATCCAAAATCCCAAATCTGCCTGGGAAAGTTTGCCACGCCAGTTTGCACAACGGAGGGAATCCCAACGCCAATCGCCTACTCCGGGAAACACTCATTCAGCGCTGGCTCCGCCAGCAACTGGCTCAACTTTCCGCAATAGCCAAAATTTCCAGATTCGCATCTGCACTGAGATTTCCGACAATCGTCAAGTCATAATTCGGATTGCCGATAATGGTTCTGGGATGACAGAAGAAGTACGGAGCAAACTTTTCAACCCTTTCTTTACCACAAAATCAATCGGCAAAGGTACGGGAATTGGGTTGTCAATCAGCCATCAAATTGTGGTGGATAAACATCAAGGGCAGATAAAATGTATTTCCGCAGTTGGTGTAGGTACAGAATTTTTCATAGAACTTCCAATTCAGCAGAAGATTTAGCTGTCAGAAAACAAGGGAGGCGCGGAATTATAATTCTCCCCCTCTCCCCCTCTCATTTCCCCTCGACACCACTCGTTTTCAACACTTCACTCATCGTCGCACAGTAATTTGGCAAACCAAAACTGGCGGGATTGATGATATTGTGGTAGGTAAAATGCCGATAGTTCATACAGAAACGATCCCAAGCAGCCATTTGAATGCGAAACACAAGGATTAACAAATTGGCTAGTGATAAAGATAAGGGGATACGAAAGTAAATTTTTTTGCCAAGGTACGAACAAACTTCTTCTACGGCTTGGTTGGCAGTTAATTGTGTTTGACCTAAAACAAGATATCGCGATTCGTCTTTTTTAGGAGGATTGTCGATCAAATATCTGACAACAGTGGCAATATCTTGCCCGTGAATGAAGTGAAAACTACCATCTGCCTGGAGAAAGCGAATCAAGTTTATATATTTTGTGAGTTCTGGAATGCCATTCGTCGCGTGGGAATATGGTTTGTTATGATCGCCTCCCATGACTAAAGTTGGAAAGACAGTGGTAATTTTAGAGGCAATGGCTAGTTTCGGGAGTCGATGCAAGCAGTCATATTTAGAACGGATATAATCTGTCCCCAGTTCCCCTGCTGCCAATAATGGTTGATTGTGGCGATCTAAAACGCTGGCAGTGGAAAAATAAACCACCTGTTCGCATATGAGCGGATCTAATAGTTCCAGCAACTCTAACGTCCTGAATACATTAATATCGTATGTTCCAGGAGCACCCCAAGCCGTCGCTGTAAGTACCGCAATATTGATCGTTTTGAGCAAATCAGCAAAAGCGCTAATTTCTTGCATATCACCCTGCAAAACAGTGATCCCCGGACGTGCTTGAGTATCAACTTGCAGCTTACTTGGGTTTCTAACCAGAAGATACAGCTCGTAACTGGTTTCTTGAATTAAGGTTTCAGATATATAGTGACCAATACAACCACTTGCACCCGTCACTAAAACTCGTTTTTGGCTCATCATCAAAAGTAAAGTTAGGAGTGAGGAGTTAGAAGTCAAGAGTTAAGAATGAAGTAAAAAGTTCCGCATTGTTAAGATTACCGATGCAATCTCTTCTCCCCCTCTCCCCCTCTCCCC
>CAZZVG010000188.1:0-8352 GCA_964657295.1 Iningainema sp.
AACTTTATACGACTTTCTTTTAATAGATTAAAAACCTAAGAGTCAAATAGTAGTTGTTGAGCAGAGAAAAGTGTATATCTATAAGCAGTCTTATCTGATTTGCGAAATTTGTAAGTTATGCGATCATTACCAACACTACACAATTATTAATTCTTCACGAATGATTTAATATTGCCATAAATATTTTTTGTGCAGTCTTCTCTCTGTGATACCTTCTCATCTGCTAAGAGTACTTCTTAACCCCCGATCCCGCTCCAGTTTGCTCATTCGCACTATGAGAAAGAAAATGAATACAAGCCACTAACGCGCGTTAATAGAGAAGAACAAATTGATTGTTGTCCTAAGCATCAATCCGTTGCTATAAGTAAAAACTAATTGCGTACTTATAGGATATTATAACAGCCTACTTGATGCATCTTCAACCCTTAGCAAGAAGATAACAGTAGTTGGTAGTATGTCTTTAGGTAGATTTTTTCGGCAGAGTTTTAGCGCCTTAAAAAATCTCCTCTGTACAAGTAACCATCAACACATGGAGTCAATTTAAGTAAGCTGCTGATTGTAAAGAGTAGATTAATCTAAAAGGTACAAATTTCAACCATGCCCAAACTTGACTGTAGGGGCGATGGGCAATTTTTCTAGTGCTTGAAATGTGGTTAATATCTTGATTAAGATCACAGAATTTTTGATGCCTGAAAAATAAAGCGCAACTGTAAGCTATCTAAAAGTATAATGGAAGCCGAGTGGGGAATGTTCGTCAACTTCCTTGATCACAAGTTACAAAAACGTAATGGAAACTTGATAGAGATTGGTAGATTCTTCCCAAGTTATAAAAAATGTTCTTGTTGTGATTACATGATTGATAAGTTGCCATTGGATATCCCTAAGTGGGATTGTCGGCAATGTAAAACTCATCATGATCGTGATAGTAACGCAGCATTGAACATCAGAAATGAAGGCATCCTCATTATCAACTCGTCTGAAGCGTCTCTAAATTGACTGAGGGTTAAGCGTTACTGCCAGTGGAGGACGTGTAAGACTTACCAACTGCAAGGTGTTGAAGGTAACATCCCGTGAAACTGGAAGCCTACATCATACCGCTTGCTGTTGATGTAAGTAGTTCACTCTATAATCAATTCAAGAGATTCAACTCTAAGGAACATCTACACTGACAACCGCCGACATTCCTGGATTAATCCGCGATACATAACCCTGAATACTCTTAGAGTCAAAAACAATCTTGACCGGAACCCGTTGTACAATCTTGGTGAAATTACCTGTCGCATTGTCAGAAGGTAAAAGGGCAAATTTCGACCCGGAAGCAGGGGATAAGCTGTCAACCTTTCCCTGAAAGATATGGTGCTTGAAAGAATCTATTTTAATTTCTACAGTCTGCCCTGCGTGCATCTTCTCTAACTGCGTTTCTTTGAAGTTTGCGACAATCCAAGGTTGTTGCTGTACAACTGCCATCAGCGTCTGTCCCGATTGTACTCGTTGCCCCTCTTCCACAGTTTTATTACCAACCTGTCCAGCGGTAGGAGCTTTAATGTCAGTGTATGACAGTTGAAGTTGTGCGTTCTTGACTTGAGCTTCGGCTTGGGAAACTGCTGCAAGAGCGGCTTTGTACTGGCGGCGATTGACTTCGGTTTGCTTATTCGTTGCCTGGGCTAGTTGTAACCCACCTCGAGTAGCAACTAGTTTTGCCTGTGCATTACTTAAGTTTTTCTCGGCTTCAACAAATTTTGCTTGTGCTTGCTGAACTTGCTGTTTGGCAGCATTCTCTTGAGCAACAAGCCCATCGTATGTCGCTTTGGCAGCATCAAACTGTTGACGTGCAATGACTCCTTCTCTTGCTAGACTATCGTAACGCTTGTAATCTAATTGCGCTTTCAGTAAGTTTGCTTCAACCTGAACTAGCTGAGCTTGAGAAACTGATATTCCGGCTTGGGATTCTGTTACACTAGCTTGGGAGTTCGAGATACTAGCTATAGCTGCGTCAATGTTCCCTTGAGCTTGAGTCGTTTGACCTTGGGCATTCCCGGCAATGACGTTAATATTCTCCTGCGCGACTGCTGCTTGCTGCTGAGCAGCTTCCAAAGCAGCTTGAGTTTGCTGTAAAGCGACTTCGTAGTCGTGGGGATCAAGCTTGATTAGCAAATCTCCTTCAGAGACAATTTGATTATCGTTGACCAGAACTTTCGTGACAGTGCCAGAGATTCGAGCATTAACTGGATGAATGTGACCAGTTACATAAGCGTCGTCAGTTTCCACGTGGGTAGAAACATAGCTCCACCAATGGTAACCGTAGACTACTGCGGCGATCGCACCGACACCCAATAAAACTTTTAATAGCAGTGTCCGTGAAAGTTTACGAGCGGGTTGGGGTAAATTCAGCGGCGGCGCTTCGACAGCTCTAGAAGTTGACAAATCAGATTGTGCCATTTCAAGTAAGCAGGAAAGATCACTATGGGGGTAAGTTATTGCTTATATTGGGAAGTTATCACTATTGTTCTACTTTCTGGGAACTTTGACCATTTAAAATCGCTAAGTTAAGAAAAAACTTTAGGTTCTGGCTTTTTTTTAGATCAGAGTTAGTATCACAGTACTACACAGGAAACAGAAATAAAGTAACCATTTAGAATCCTTGAAAAGCATATAAAACAAGCTTTTTGAATTTCTCATAGTGCAAGTTTTCAATTTTGCACAACGGTACGACAGTTTCAAAGTCAAAAAGTAGCTTTTTTCATCACTGCCACTTGCCAGAATTTACCAATTTGGACTTTCAGGCAATCAAACAAATTTTATCCTCATATTTTAAAGTTTATAGCAATCCTAAATCATTTGTGAAAAACGAGATCCCCGACTTCTTGAAGAAGTCGGGGATCTAAGACTTTCAATTTTCACAACTCACATAGGATTGCTATATCAGCTTAAGTTTATCCATAACTTATGATTCTTCACTTGTCGAAAATGCACCGACCATGAAAACTATTAATAGGTTCTAGATTAGGTAAGACATAGATGGATCTTCATCTAAATTCGGCTAGATGCCTTGATTAAGACACCTGCTCCCTTGGAAAACTTGGGGAAGTGGGGGGATTGTGTTCCTGGTAATGAGGGCGACAACTCCAGCAAACCTATACCGTAATTTACTCACGGAAAACAATGAATCAGCAGTATCGTTACCCGACCCGGATAGACATTCATCCAGATAAGCGATCGCTTGCAATTAGTCTCCTGAATCAAACGTTATCGAATACGGTAGACTTGAAAACACAGGTGAAACAGGCGCAATGGAATGTCAAAGGGCATAACTTCTACCATTTATACATACTTTTTGAGGAAATTGCCACACAATTAGAGGAGTTTACTGACATAGTCGCTGAAAGGATCACAACCTTAGGTGGCCATGCCTTTGGAACAGCTCGTGTGGTCGCAGATAAGTCTATAATAGTTGAGTATCCCCTCGACATTGTGGATGGGGAAGACCATGTAACAGCCTTAGCAGACCGTTTAGCTGCCTATGGGCGATCGCTGCGAGTAGGAATTGAGCAAGCAGATCAAATAGGTGACATTAGCACCCAAAACCTTTATATAGAAATCTCGCGTCCCATCGATAAGGTTTTGTGGTTTCTAGACGCCCACCTATTTAAATCAACCAGTAACGCTTCAGCAAATCGTCGAATCTAGACTTAAGTGAGTTGCTACCTCAAGGTTTTAAACAAACTGAATCCAGACTTCAACGAAGATGCATAGAAATGTAAATTAACATTAATCAAGAATGCATTTTGTCGCTCAGTCTGGCGAAAGAAAGTCGCATCTTACGATTCTTATTGTAATCCCTGTGGAATTTCAGCCTGAAGTAACTATAGCTTAAGACAACGAACAAATAACTATTTTAAGAGGATTAATTTCATGTCTCAACCCACAATCGTTGACAAAAAGCCTGCTGTACTTACATTAGAACCTGGTAGTTACCATTGGTGTAGCTGTGGTTTATCTACAAACCAGCCCTTTTGCAATGGTGCTCATAAAGGGACTGAGTTTACGCCAGTAACCTTTCAAATTGCTGAACAGCAAAAAGTCGCGCTCTGTCAGTGCAAATACACGGAAAAGCCACCCTTCTGTGATGGCATGCATCAGAAGCTTTAACTCTGTGCATGAGTACATCCGGTGCCTGATTAACTTACTCCCCTACTGACAATAGGGGATAAGGAAACTCCACGAAATAAATTAGATAAATATAAGTTAAGCTTATTGAGTTTTGACTGTTGACGGTCAACTGTAAAATTTGGATATATTTTATTTAAAGAACAATATTTGCAGAACACATTGTAGCTGTTGAATATACGTAAATTCTATGGAGATGTTTATTGCATTCATTGCCATTGTTGGAGGCATCGTCGCAATTATCGTTATTGAAATCATCTTTGACTTTACCTGGACTTTGGTCCAAATAGGTTGGACACACAAAGAGGAAGGACGCCATCATCAAGCCTTAGCTGCTTTTAACCGTGCGTTGCGATTAAAACCTAGGAACAAATGGGCTTTGGCAGGTAAAGGTCAACTTCATCGAATGATGGGGCGCTACAGCGAAGCACTAACTGATTTCAATCAGGCGCTGGAACTCGATCCTCACTGTCCTTGGTGTCTTGTGAGCCGGGGCGAGCTTTATCGGATTATGGGCTTATACAACGAAGCACTAGCAGATTTTGAACGAGTCATCCACGCCAACCCAAAGCATAAGTGGGCGAAAGCCTGCCGAGGACATGTTTACCGCATCTTGGAGCGCTACGATGAAGCTCTGATTGAATTGACTCAAGCGCTTGAAATTGATCCCGATTGTGTTTGGTGTCTGGCAAACCGGGCAGAAACCTATCGCCAGATGGAGTATTATGACCAAGCACTGGCTGATTTTAACCGGGCAATTGAGCTTGAGCCAAACTATAAATGGGCGATCGCAAACCGGGGTAAGACATATAGCTTGCTTTTGCGATACGATGAGGCAATAGCTGATTTTAACCGAGCACTTGAACTTGAACCCAATTGCTCTTGGTGTCTTGCTAATCGCGGAGAAATCTACCGATTGATGCAGCACTATGACCAAGCACTAGCTGATTTGAACCGGGCGCTCAAGCTAAATCCCCATTGCGCTCGCTCTCTTTGTAACCGGGGTGAAATTTATCGACAAACGGAATATTATGATGATTCTCTAGCCGACTTTAACCAAGCACTTGAGATGCAACCCAATAATGGTTGGCTGCTTCACCACCGAAGCTTGGTACATCAAGCTCTTAACTAACACCAATTTCAATCATGTTTGCAACACATGAATTGATCGTAAGTAAGGGCGATCGCAGGCAAGGCGTGGCGTTCGGTGTTGTACCCGTAATCGTTCACCCTTATCTAGGTATCTGTGAGCATTTTTGAATTCAAAATTCAAACTTAATTCACCCGGCGCTGAAAATTTCTATTGCAGACTTGATTGAAACAATATCTCGGTTTATTATCATGAATTTACCGCAGCAAGCCCCTCAGCCTTCTCCATTTCTTGCTTTGCCAAGACCTGACCAAGTATCTCCGAAAAGAGCTTTATTGAGTGTAATTATGCCCGTGCTGGGTTCGTTGTTAGTGACTTTGGATCTGCAAATGACCAATGCTAGCCTCAAAGATATTCAAGGAGCATTGGGATTTTCCGCAGATGAAGCCACGTGGGTATCAACCGCCTACACCAGTGCTGAATTAGTAATGATTCCTTTAGCTGGTTTGCTAAGTCAAGCCTTCTCCCGTCGGTGGTATCTCTCAGTCAATGCAGCTTTATTTGTTTGCGTTTCCCTAGCTTGTTCTATGGCTTGGGATTTGCCGTCATTTATGATGTTTCGGGGGCTGCAAGGGCTAGTGGCAGGCGGGTTTATTGTCTTAGCCTTCACTATTGTGATTACTCAGATGCCCAGATCCAAGCAACACATTGGTTTGGTTATGGTAGGTATTACTTCCAGCTTACCAGTTCCTATTGGACAACTCTTAGGGGGATGGTTCACTGACAACTATAGCTGGCAAATCATTTATTACCTCAACTTGCCTCTAGGGCTTTTGCTCTGCTTAGGGTTGTGGCACTGGATTGACATGCAACCAATGCGCTTGTGGTTACTTAAACAGTTAGATTTCCTGGGCTTGGCTGCTTTGACGGTGTCCATAACATGTCTGGTAACAGTTTTACAACGGGGTAACACGGAAAACTGGTTTGACTCAGATTTGATTGTGCGCCTGAGTTTAACCTCAGCTGTGTTTTTGGCAATTTTTTGCTGGCTCGAATTAAATCGCCGAGAACCCTTAATTGATTTGCGTTTATTAGCCCAACGCAATTTTGGTTTAATCAACATCCTCAATCTGAGTGTTGGACTCGTTCTCGCTTATGCCTACATTTTACCCCTCTATTTGGGGCAAGTTCAGGGCTATAACACTGTGCAAATCGGTGGTGTCTTAATTTGGGGAGCTGTTGTTAATCCTTTTGTACCCAAAGTTGTCGAACATGTGGAAGCTCGACTAGTGCTAGCGATTGGGTTGGGGATATTTGTCATCAGTTGCTTTATGAACACAACACTTACCTACGACAATGGGGGCGAACAGTTTGTTTTATCTCAGGTGGTTCGGGCGATCGGGCAACCAGTGATGGTTGTTGCAGTTTCCTATATTGCTACTAGTAATATTAGCAAAGAGAATGCAGACTCAGTGTCCGCTATATTTAATATGATCCGGACTGTAGCAGCAACGCTTGGCAGTGCTACCCTCTCAACCTTACTGACTAAACGAGAGCAGTTGCACTCCAACCGACTGGTAGATACGGTTTCGCAGTATAATGCACAAACGCAAGATCGTCTGCAACAGCTGACCCAGTTTTTTACAACGAAGTCAGGCGATCCGAATGCTACTCAAGCACAGGCTATGGGATCGTTAGGGCAAACTGTGCATAGAGAAGCCTTAGTGATGGCTTATAGCGACTGTTTTTATTTTATTGGCATGGGCTTGATTCTCAGTGGTTTTATCCTTTTTTTGCTGAAGAAAAGCCGCTTGCCCGCTGAGAGTGTCAAATAAAGTTAAGCCAACACCACGAGTTATAAAATCGCGGTGTTGGCTCAAAAAGTACTTATATCTAAGTTCCGCTATTTATCCGGACTTTATGCCATCCCACCAGTGATATGGATGACTTGTCCAGTAATCCATCCACCTTCACTAGAAGCAAGGAAAGCAACTACATTGGCGACATCTTCTGGTGTTCCAACTCGACCTAGCGGCGAAAACTTATTCATCTGTTCATCAACCGACAGTTTTGAATCGGGATCGCGATAGAGGTTTGCATTGTGATCGTACATGTCAGTTTTGGTAGCTCCTGGCGCGATCGCATTCACTGTGATCCCCCGTGGACCAAGGTCAACAGCTAAATTGCGCGCAAAGGATTCGTTTGCGCCCTTGCTACCACTGTAAACAGAATGATTAATAAAACCTTTGCTGGCACTGATGGAAGAAGTGCAGATCAGTCGTCCACCATCTTTCATCCGCTTAGCCGCTTCTTGCATTGCAAAAAACTGTCCTCGCGTGTTAACAGAAAATACCTTGTCAAATTCTTCTTCTGTCACCTCTTCAAATGAGCCGAAATGTTCTATGCCTGCATTACTCACAAGAATATCAAGTTGACCATATTTCTCCACTGTTTTTGCAACTAATTGCTTGATTTGGTCAATTTTACTCATATCGGCTCCAATTGCAGTGGCTTCGCCGCCCTGTTTGTTGATTTCGTTGACAACTTCTTCTGCTTTATCAGGGCTACTACTGTAATTGACGACTACCTTAGCACCTTCATTAGCTAATTTAATAGCGATACCTTTGCCAATCCCACGGCTTGAGCCAGTAACGATCGCTACTTTTCCTTCTAATCTTTTCATGATTTACCTCTGAACTTTTCAATTACGGTTAACGGTCGATATTCTGTTTCAACAGTCTTACAAGAGTCCCCAACCTTAACTGGAGAGCCTCTATACGGAATTGCCTAAAAGTTTCCCATTGGCTATAATCTACTAATAACCCATTTTTAGCTAGCATTTAAAGTGTTATGGGTTAGAAGACAGCACAACGGAAGCTCCTCAAGGGACCTTTTGGGCTTGATGGGCAGTCAATGAATGAGATGTTTGTTCCGATTGAGCGATCGTCAAAGACTTTACAAAACTCAGCTTGAGTGGATCTTGACTAAGAAATTTAGCATAGGAGGCATTCAGGTAGTAACCGTATTCTGGTCGATGAGCAATGTGAGTTTGAAAGAAAGCGACGCTCAGGGCATTAAGATAAGAACGAGCGATC
>CAZZVG010000189.1:0-8340 GCA_964657295.1 Iningainema sp.
TGAGATATTGCAACTGGATTGAACTCAAGTGAGTATTTTTAAATACAATATTCATAGCTAAGCTATATCTACTTTGGCTTTGTAAAATAACGATAAATCTATTATTAAGAAATGATAGAGTCTCAGTAAGCCAAAAAAAAATATTACATCCCAAAAAGTCGTCTATTAAAAACTTAACATTTAGCAGGCATTAGGAGAAGAAGGTGAAGCTCTTAAATCAGGCTCAAGAGGAGCAACTCAAGGAGATAGTTGCACAATTAAAAAAAGTGCGACAAGAAAAATCGATACGTATAGAAGACGTAGCGGCTCAGACACGTATTCGGCCAGTTTTGATCCAAGCTTTAGAAGAAGAGCGATTTGAAGAATTACCAGAAGCTGTCTATGTTAAAGGATTTATTCGTCACTATGGAGATGCTGTGGGATTAGATGGAGCTGCTTTGTCGCAAACTTTTGCAACAGCTTTTTCCGCTCCCGAACCCGAGAATAATCAGGAAAATAATGAAAATCTAAATAAAAAATCAAATTTCCGGATACCACCTCTTGTGATCCCATATGCCATACTTTTGGCTGTAGCAAGCTTTGGGCTATTTTACATGCTGATTCCACGACCGACAACAGAATCTGTTGGTCAGGCTCAATACTCAGCAAGCGATACCAAGCAAACAACTTCCCCCCGAAAAACCTCAAAACTATCTAATTCAAAGCAAAACTCAGCAAACGCTCCCAAATCAAAAACAGTATTGCCAGTAGCATCCACTCCTACCCCAACAGCATCTCCGACAACCAACGCCAATTCAAACGTTGAAGTCACTCTCGCTTTTCAGGACAAATCTTGGCTGCGAGTCAAAGTGGATGGCAAAACTACATTTGAGGGAGTTTTGAACAAGGGCGAAAGCAAAACCTGGACAGCGCAAAAAGAGTTAAGCATACGTTCTGGTAACGCTGGTGCTGTATTATTTTCGACAAATAATCAGCCACCACAACCTCTAGGACCAGTAGATAGTGTGAAGACTGTTACATTCACTCCCGGAAAAGTCACTAGCCAATAAGAGTAGAGACGCGCTGCCATCAAAGCGTCTCTACAACTCCTTAAAGCGGCGGCAACTGCTGATGCCAAGAGGTTGATTGCTCATAAGCATAAGCAACTTGAAACAGTTGATCTTCTCGAAGCACCTTGCCAATAAGCTGCAAACCAATCGGTAGTCCATTGTGATCAAAACCACACGGAACACTGATGCCGGGTAAGCCCGCAAGGTTGACGGGAATAGTCATTAGATCAAGTAAGTACATGCTTAAAGGATCGTCTTTTTCCCCCGCCTTGAAAGCAGTGGTAGGAACAGTAGGACAGGCTAAGATATCGACTGTTTCAAAAGCTTTTTCAAAGTCTTGCTTAATTAAAGTGCGGACTTTCTGCGCCTTGAGATAGTAAGCATCGTAATAACCAGCAGAGAGAACGTAAGTGCCGATCGCAATCCGGCGTTTGACTTCTGCACCAAAACCAGTGGAACGGGTACGGGTGTACATGGATAACAGATTGTCTGCTCCAGGAGCGCGATAGCCATACTTAACACCATCGTAACGAGCTAAGTTGGCCGATGCTTCTGATGGAGCAATAATGTAGTAACTGGGTACGCCATAGCGGAATCGGGGACAGGAAATGACTTGAATTTCTGCTCCCAAAGTTTGTAGTAGATCCAGCGCTTTGGTAACGGCTTGTTCAACTACAGAATCTAAGCCCTCTCCAAAGGTTTCTTTGATGACACCGATTCTCAGCTTTGCTCGAGGTTTGAGATCTGGTTTTAAGTTGGCAGTATAGTCGGGAATTTCAACTTTGAGCGAAGTAGAGTCTTTGGGATCGTAACCTGCGATCGCATTCAATAATATTGCAGCATCTTCGACAGAACGTGCAAATGGTCCAATTTGATCCAAAGACGAAGCAAAAGCCACCAAACCGTAGCGGGAAACCAGTCCGTAAGTCGGTTTCATCCCAACTGTACCGCAGAAAGATGCGGGTTGCCGAATTGAACCACCAGTATCGGAACCAAGAGCTACAGTACATTCTCCCCCAGCTACTGCCGCAGCCGAACCACCGGAAGAACCACCCGGTACTCGCGATAGATCCCAAGGATTAGCCGTGCGTTGGAAGGCTGAGTTTTCTGTGGAACCACCCATAGCAAACTCATCTAGATTCGTTTTCCCCACGATGACTGCATCCGCATCCGCCAGTTTTTGCGTCACCGTTGATTCATATGGTGGGATGAAGTTTTCGAGAATCCGCGAGGCGCAGGTGGTGGGAATTCCCTGAGTACAGATATTGTCTTTAATGGCTATGGGAATTCCTGCTAAAATTCCGATTTCATCGCCTGCGGCAATTTTAGCATCCACAGTACGAGCCAATAATAAAGCGCGTTCAGCAGTCACGCACAAGAAACTGTGCAATTTTGGCTCTAGTGCTTGAATACGATCTAAAGCTTCAAGGGTAATTTCAACAGCAGAACGTTCTTTGTTAACTAACTGTTTGTGCAACTCGCGGATGGATACCATGATTGCTTCCTTTATGACTCAAGTCATTGATTTTAGTACATGTTGACGATTGTGCCCAATGAGTGCGAAGTCGCATCAACATTTTATGTGGTGGCGGCTTACGCTAAATTATTAAATACAAGAGCGTAAGTTGCTCGTTATCATAGTTAGGGCTGGTCATGGGTCATGCATTACCGATGCCCAATGACTACGCACTATACATATATATATTGCGTCAAGCAACTTAGGTTATGTATTTCAACCAAGGGGGCAATGCTCACCCTAGCATATTGACAATTTTAGTAATCAAATAATTTTTTAAATTTTTGAGGCGAATTATGGTAAAAATTATGATACGTAGACCCTTGGCTAGACAAAATGTCTATGACATTGGTGTGGAGCGCGACCATAATTTTGTGATCAAAAATGGCTTGATAGCTTCTAATTGTTTCAATAAATCCCATTCCACAGCATATGGGTATGTCACATATCAAACTGCGTATCTGAAAGCTAACTATCCATTAGAATACATGGCGGCGCTGTTAACGGCACATAGTGGCGACACAGACAAGGTGCAGAAATATATCTCTGCCTGTTTGAATATGGAGATTCAGATAGAGCCGCCTGATATTAATCGCTCTGGTGTGGACTTTACGCCATCAACAAACAAGATTTTGTTTGGGTTATCAGCAGTTCGTAACGTCGGGCAAAATGCGATCGCCAGTATTTTAGTTGTCAGAAATGAAGGCGGAGCGTTTAAATCACTCTCGGATTTTTGCGATCGCGTAGATTTGCGTGCTGTTAACCGCCGGACTTTAGAATCACTGATCCACTGTGGAGCCTTTGACAAGCTTGACTCCAATCGCCATCAGTTAATCCAAGATCTGGAGCTTGTGTATGATTGGGCACAATCTCGCGCAAGAGATAGAGCGAGCGGTCAAGTGAGTCTGTTCGACTTCTTCGGCGACGGATTTTCTACTAATAAAAATACAGCCCAAAACAGCTTTGAAGTTGCCCCCAAAGCTAAACCCATTTCTGATTATCCTCCACAGGAAAAGTTGCGGATGGAGAAAGAATTGTTAGGCTTTTATGTATCAGATCATCCGTTGAAATCTTTACGCCAGTCAGCTAGAGTTCTTGCTCCAATTAATCTTTCGCAGCTTGGAGAACAAAGAGAGGAAATGACCCTTTGTGCAGTTGTCATGCTGAATGGAGTTAAAAAAGTCATGACTAAAAAGGGCGAGCCAATGGCAATTTTGCAGATAGAAGATTTAACAACACAATTGGAAGCCGTCGTATTTCCTAAAATCTATGAGCGGATTCATTTAGTGCTTCAGGTTGATTCCAGGTTTATTATTTGGGGCAAGGTGGATCGGCGAGACGATCAAACTCAATTGATTGTCGATGATGCAGAGTCAGTAGAAACAATACAGATGGTGATGGTAGAACTCAATCCCCTACAAGCAACCACTATTGAAGAACAACATCGTTTGAGAACAATTTTGCAAGAGCAGTCTGGGGACAAAGAAAAAGCTAAAGTCCCAGTAATCGGAATTGTACAGGCTGGAAATTCTCGTCAACTTGTCCGTTTTGGTCGGCAATTTTGGGTACAAGATTCTAGAACAGCTGTTCAGGCTCTTCAAAGTGCCAAGTTTTTTGCTCACATGCAACAACTTACAGGCATTTAAGTAGCGTCCCGCCTCCTCCCTCTCTAGTACACGGTGGGGTGGCGGAAATCAACCGACCATAATGTCTCCCTAATTACTCATTACCTGACTACGTCATCAGTATATTGCCGTACACATTTGCGACTCTGATAGTTTTTTTTAGTCACTTTTGCGGATGATACCTTCTCAAGAGAAATGGTATCTTTTTATGCTATAGGGTTTTGTGCCAATACTGTTTGATTAAAGGTAAAAGATGAAGAGGAAAAGGGTGAAAAACTAATGTAAGCATACTGCACGACATACGCTCCTCAGTTAGCTATGAAAAGAATTTTGTAGTAAGTGACACAAGAGATATAACCGAGTCATGCAGGCTGATAGTGAGTGAAAGCGCATGAGGCATTTTGCCGCCTTATGGAAGGAAAGATCTTCGCTCTTCGCTCTCCAAAGCGGTAACATTGAAACCAGCGTTAGCGCTCTTCTGACTTTGAGTAAAGCTTCGGGGATGGATACCCGTTCGCGTAGCTTCTCCTAAGAGGAGAAGGGTTAATTGCTGATGGCTGAAGAAAGCTTACAAATTAATTTTTTCCTTTGCTCTTTATCCGTTATCCAAACCTTATTGGGTTTTGTGCGGCAAACAGGGGAAGGAGTAAAAACTTGATGACCGCAGATGAGTTAGGTCAATTTATTTTCTACTGCAAAAAAATTCAACCGCAAACTCAGGAAGATATTAAAAGATTTTTTGAGGGAGTTGTTAGGTTTCCTTATGAGAAGGAACTTTTATTACAAGCTTACCTATTTCTAAATATCAATTATATATTTCCTTTATGCACTGAATTACTTTTATTTGAAAAGTCGCCAATTGCTGATTATACCGATTTAGGAAAGTGTGATTTCGTTTATCTCACATCATTCGGTAAGTTATTTATAATTGAGACTAAATTTATTGATACAGAGGCAAGAGGACCAACCGAAAGAAAAAGAAGAAATAAACATAGAAATAAAGTTTTTGAACAAGTCGAAACTTTGAAAATACGATTTAGTAAATATTGGAATATCAAGCTGGAACAGTTAGATGGTGGTGTATTTACAACAGATCCAGAAATTTACTGGCGCGGAAATGATGTTAATGTAGTTACAAAATCAGTATCTATAGAGCAACTTGAGAAATGGCGGACAAATTATCAAAGAAGAGTTCAAGAATTAGGAGCGAGAAGTCAAGAAAATTCCTTGAGACATCTGGGTGAACCATGACAAATTTAAAAGCTCCAAAAGTATAAATTGGGTGAACCGAGCGATCCACCCAACAAGAAACAGATAACTTTTGCCTACTACCAGCAACAGCCGGAGGAAATTTGAAGTTTTATGCCATCAATCTGCTAAGGGTGATCCATAAAAATAAATTCCACCGGTCAAACTAGATCTCTGGTCGTAGTCGCGAAATCTGCCGGAAAGAAGATTCGCATATGCGCGAGAGCTTCCGCGCTTGGGTTCAGACATACGGCTGGATATTTATTTACTGGTAAGTGCCTAAACATGAGCTTTTGCTTTTGAATAAACCCCATTCTCGTCTTCGTCATATTGCTGATGGACAGCTCCCCAAGCAGCTTGTTCGGCTTTTGCTTCGTCATTTGTCTGTTTGAGGGCACTGTTATAACTTTCAATAAAAGTGCGTTGAGCTTCAGCCGAAAGATGAGAGCGGATTTCCGGAGACAGATCTTCTGGATTGTTACAGGAACTAGCACAAGCACGAGGCAGAATTTTTTCAATGGTATGAACTTCTTCACCACCAGCACTTTCGATCAACAATTGGTATTCTCCAATACGATCTGCTGGAACTTCTGCCATCACCAAAAACTCCCCAGCTTGTAGGCGAGTCTGATAAATAGCTGCTTTGTCTTCTGGCATTCCCAAAGCAGTAAGAACTGATACCAAACCAGCACCCGCACTGCCTGCGATCGCTCCACTAGCAGCTCCTAGCAAAACTGCACCAATCGGCCCTGCTGCCACAATCGGACCAACAAAAGGAATAAACAGTACGCCTACTCCCGTAAGCAAGCTGAGTAAAGAACCAAATAAAGAACCAAAAATAGCTCCTGTTCTTAAACCTCCCAGAATTACATCCCTTTTTGTAATGAAGCCGGCGATGCGAGTTTCTGACTGGAAGTTTCTACCCATTGCTGATAGATGGTCTCTAGACACACCTCTATCTAGTAAACGCCTAATAACATTATCAACTTGCTTTTGTTCTTTAAAAACAGCAGAGATGGTGCGTTCTGCTTTGTATGCTTCTGCCATGTTGAAACCCCCCCTCATCTTAACTTATGATTTACGCAACGTTCCCATAATTATCAACGGTCCTCAACATTACACACCTATAGGGGTTTTCTTTTCTGAGGGTGGGTGAGTATTGTCTGGCTCTAGTGACTGTCCTTCTATGAAGGAGCGCAGCATCCAAGCCATCTGCTCGTGTCCTTCCATCAATCCAGTTAAAAAGTCTGCAGTTCCTTCATCGTGGAATTCGTCACTACAGCGATCTATATGCTCCCGCAGATTCCGAATGATCTGCTCGTGGTCTTCCATCAAGTTAGATACCATTTTAGTAGCGTTGGGAACATCACCCGCATGTTCCTTGAGAGAAGCCATCTGCAAAAATCCTTCCATACTGCCGACTGGATAACCGCCAAGGGCGCGAACCCGCTCAGCTACAGAATCTATAGTCTCAGTTAAAGCTGTATAATGCTCTTCCCAAAGGAGGTGTAGAGAGCGGAATTGGGGTCCAACGACATCCCAGTGATACTTTTTGGTTTTTACCAATAACAGATAAGCATCTGACAAATCCTGATTTAACAGATTACTTACACCTTTACGTTGCTCTTCTGTCAAACCAATGTTTACTCTACGCATACTGTTTAAATCCTAAGCTATCTTCCTTTCTAACTTCACCAATTTAGTCTCGATTCAACATCAACCAAAGGAAGGATTGTGGAGCTTTAATTAATATATATTCTGGTGAGAGCGATAAGAGCTAAGAATTTTTTCTGTTGACTAAGTTGAAGCCCCAAAACCTTAAAATTTAAGCTTTTTTTTATCAGTAATTAGCAGCTTTGTCGGAACGGGAGTTCTGTAAACATTCAGACAGAGCCGCTTCAGCCTAACCTATGGCTCGGTATGGGCTGCATCAAACAAAGCAGAAATCAGAGAGCATCCAGTTTCTTAAAAAAACCGGATGCTCTCTAAGGATTCTCTATTCTCACAGATCTGTAGAGGATTGCCATAGAAAAACTATAGAAATCTTGATTACAGCAATCAAGATTTCTATGTCTGAGGTATAATGCATCTGAAGTGAAACTCTTAAATAAAAAGTTCACTTTGATGAGAGAGCTATTTAACTCTACTTACTTAATACCTGCTACTTTTTCTAAAATCTTTCTAAAGTCTTCAGGATATTATCTTCTACTGTTGTCGAGCCTTGCGTATTTTCTGGGCGCTTCATCTTGTCTTTATCAGCAGCGCCTTGAATTTCGTTAAGTCCCTCATTCGCCTTGTCTTGAACCTCTTTCAACCCTGGCGGTGCTTTTGTGGTTATATCGTCAGTATTCTGCTGAGTTTTTAGAAGCTGTGTAGTACTGTCTTCTGGAGCGCTTTTAGGACTGCTGATTGCAACAGCGGGAAAAGCGTTAGAGAAAAATATTAAAGCACAGATAACAGACCCAATCAAAAAACGTACTGGACGTGTCCCAGATAAAGCCAAAGCAATACTCTTCATTTAAAATCCTCCAATCACCAAGTCATTTACAAAAATAACCTTGTCTCAGACTAACACAGTAGTGTTACCTGTCATAAATTTGAACGTCTGACAGCTTAATTAAAATTTGTATTCTAAAAAATTTAAATCTCATTGAGTGTTAGCGCCGCTACTTAAGATTTGAACTGAGAAACTGAGAAATTTAAGCCTTCCAATTTCTCAGCAGTGCTTTCGCTTCTACTGATTGGAACTATGTTCACATTGAGATTTGTCAATTTAAGCTCTGTCTATATATTTTTTACTTTGAGGACGTTAAGGAATAAATCAACCTGTAGACAGAATTTACAGCTATGTAAACTTGTTGTGACATCATTCTACAGGTAGAGCGACTTCATCTATTAATTC
>CAZZVG010000190.1:0-8306 GCA_964657295.1 Iningainema sp.
GGAGAGGGGGAGAGGACATTGCGTCGGTAATCATGTACTCAATAATGGGAGTAATCCCTACAAAATCCGCAATCTGAAATTTCCTTAATTCAAAATCCCAAATTATAAATTCAAAAAATATAGTGCGTAAGTGAGTTTTTTGTAGTACTAATGTTCTAGGAACGTTTGTATTTAACTCCTTACAAATTTATGGAGATTTTAACAGAAGCTCAACGAGAATTGTATGAATGGCTGGCGGAATACATCAGATTGCACCAGCATTCACCTTCAATTCGGCAGATGATGTTGGCGATGAACTTGAAGTCACCAGCACCAATTCAAAGTCGATTGGAACATTTGCGCACTAAGGGGTACATTGAATGGAGTGAAGGGAAGGCACGGACTATTCGGATTTTGCGAACGATAAAGCAAGGTGTGCCAATTTTAGGCATGATCGCGGCTGGTGGTTTAATAGAACCATTCAGTGATGCTGCAGAACAACTCGACTTTTCTGATTTGTCTTTACCTCCCCAAACCTATGCTTTGCAGGTGACAGGCGATAGCATGATTGAAGATTTGATCGCCGATGGAGATTTGGTATTTCTGCGCCCAGTTTTAGAACCAAATCACTTGAGAAATGGTACCATAGTCGCCGCGAGGGTGGATGGTTATGGTACCACATTGAAGCGGTTTTATCGACAAGGCGATCGCGTCACTCTCAAACCTGCAAATCCCAAATACAACCCAATTGAAGTAAACGCCTTTCAAGTACAGGTACAAGGTTCCCTTGTTGCCGTTTGGCGAAGTTACAACTGATATATCGGAAGTAGGGGCGGGTTTCATAATAGATAACATCTGGCTACCGCCGTTACTATGTCAAACCCGCCCGTACAGGTTCTTTTTCTATAGCGCTTCTCAATTGGGTTAACTACAACACTTTGAGAGGGCGAACAGCCCTTCACCCCTACAGTGTGTTGCTGACCTTCGAGAACTGCTATATAAAAATGACTCCCACTAACAACTCCTCACTTTCCGCAAATAATTGCAATTCTATGTACTTAACCCAGAATTCTGCAAAGCAATACCCAAGTTTTCATCTTAAATTACCAATCGCCTGTGAAAGTAAGGGCAGTTATCATCACCAACCATTACCGGGATGCCCAAGAATGCCAATCGCTCTGCAACTGCGGGCATATCAGCGACAAGCCGTCAATAACTGGTTTGTCAACAATGGCAGAGGTACGCTGAAAATGGCGACTGGTAGTGGAAAGACAATCACAGCACTCTCCGTCGTTTGCGAACTTTACAAGCAAATTGACTTACAGATGCTGCTCGTGGTGTGTCCCTACCGCCATCTCGTTACCCAATGGGCAAGAGAATGCGAAAAATTTAACCTGCAACCTATCTTAGCCTTCGAGAATTTACTCACTTGGCAGAATAAACTTTCTACCCAACTGTACAACGTGCGTTCCGGTTCTCAATCGTTTCTCACAGTGATTGTTACCAACTCTACTTTAATTGGAGAGGGGTTCCAATCTCAACTTAAATATTTTCCTGAGAAAACTTTAATTATTGGAGACGAAGCACATAACTTAGGCGCACCTAAGTTGGAAGAAAGTTTACCCCGCCGGATTGGATTGCGACTGGCTTTGTCAGCTACACCAGAAAGGCATTTTGATGAAGGTGGAACCAGATCGTTGCTTGATTATTTTGGTTCTGTTCTCCAACCTGAGTTTACCTTAAAAGATGCCCTGAGTCAAGGTGCTTTGGTGCATTATCTTTACCATCCGATACTAGTGGAGTTAACAGAATCAGAAAGCCTTGCCTACGCCAAACTAACCCAAAAAATTGGACGAGCGCTACTGTTTCGAGGACGCGAAAACGCAGGATTGGCGTACCTGGAAGATAATGAAGATTTGAAGCCGTTGTTGATGCAGCGAGCAAGATTAATCGGTGCAGCTGAAAATAAGTTAAACGCTTTGCGTGAGTTAATGATCCCTCGTCGCGAAACCACTCATACGCTTTTCTATTGTAGTGATGGTTCGCAAGAAGTGGGGCAGCGTTCTAACTTGCACCAGCTGAAAGCTGTTGCCAAAACTTTGGGAGTCGAACTAGGTTATAAAGTCAGCACATACACTGCTCAAACATCTGTACAAGAAAGGGAAGTTTTGCGCCGTCAATTTGAAAGCGGAGAATTGCAAGGTTTGGTGGCAATTCGCTGTTTAGATGAAGGAGTTGATATCCCAGCAATTCAAACTGCTGTCATTTTAGCAAGTTCTGCTAATCCCCGCCAGTTTATCCAGCGACGTGGACGAGTTCTACGTCCTCACCCAGGCAAGGATCGTGCTACAATATTTGACATGATTGTCTTGCCGCCAGATTTAGATCGGACGACTTTAGAAGTTGAACGCAACTTGCTGCGAAAGGAATTGCTCAGGTTCGTTGAGTTTGCCGATTTAGCTGACAATGCGGGTGAAGCCAGAATGAAATTATTTAATTTACAAAAGCAATACGGATTGTTAGATATGTAAACTATAGCACAACGAGCGGCACTGGCCCTTCCCCCGACATTTTGTCGGAATTTTATATATTACAAGATGTATAATACAGAATTTACGGATGATGGCAAGATTTGTAGAAGAGTAGAATATAAAAAAATCAGTTTAGTGTAGCCAGATGACTAAGGAAATTAATATTGACGATGTTCATGAGCCTGTAACTAGCGCTCCGCCAGAAGTACAGCAAATTATTGAGCGGGTATGGCAACTGGAAAAAAATAGAATCGATAAGAAAGTTAATAGTCATATTAATGATGATATTTTGGCGATTGTGAAGGAAGCAGTGCGATGAAGTTGGCTTCGATTAAGCTTTGCAACTTTCGCTCTTTTTATGGCAAAACACCGGAAATCATCCTCGCCGGAGGAGAGGCTCGCAACACAACAATTATTCACGGCAATAATGGTTCCGGAAAAACGAGCTTGCTGAATGCATTTACTTGGGTGTTATATGAGAAATTTAGCGCAGCTTTTGCCTCAACCGAACAGTTAGTAAATAAGCGGGCGATCGCCGAAGCAAAAATTGGGCAAGCTGTAGAATGTTGGGTAGAAGTAGAGTGGGAACACGAAAACAAACGTTACAACGTGAAACGCCAGTGCCGAGCTTATAAAAATCAAACTGACGTTAATGTTGGCAAGACAGAATTAAGGATGCAGGTAGCTGGAGATGATGGACGTTGGTATTTTCCACCCCAGCAACCAGAAGAAGTGATTGGGCAAATTTTACCTGTTAGTTTACATCAATACTTTTTCTTTGATGGCGAACGTATTGAAGCAATAGTGCGTTCTGACAAAAAAGCTGAGATTGCCGAAGCTACCAAGATTTTTTTAGGTGTAGAAGTTATTAACCGTTCCATCAATCACTTGAAGGAAGCGAAAAAAAGCTTAGAAAATGAGTTAAAAGCAATTGGAGATTCGGAAATTAAACAGCTTTTAAGACAGCAGAGCAGTATAGAACAGGAAATCGAGCGTATCACCACTAGACAAACAGAAATTCAACAAGAGTTAGAATATCAAGAAACTTTTAAAAAAGAGACAAGTCAACATTTACGAGAACTGAGTGCTGCTAAGGAATTAGAAGAAAGACGACAAGAGTTAGAAAAACAAAAAACATCGAACCAAGAAAGTTTGAGAGAAAGTAGGGAAGAAATAAAAAAAGCGACTTCTACACTCGGTTACACTGTATTTTTATCTGAAACTACAGCGTATTTCCGAGTGATGATGAATGATTTGAAGCAGCAAGGTAAGTTAACATCTGGAATTTCCCGAGAATTTATCAATGACTTACTAAACTCTCAACGTTGTATTTGTGGTACAGACTTACCTGCAGGAAAGCCATCACACAATAATGTTATAAAATTTTTGGATAGTACAAGTTCTTCAGCAGTCGAAGAAACAGCTATCCGACTCAGCGCTCAAGTGGATGAAATACAGAAACAAGCACTCAATTTTTGGGAAAAAGTTGATAGAGAGCAAGCTAGGATCAATCAGCTAAGACAAACCATCTCTCAAACAGAAAGTGAGTTAGATAGTATTCAAGAACGGCTGCGGA
The DNA here is from genome assembly GCA_964657295.1 of Iningainema sp. Taxonomy (GTDB): domain Bacteria; phylum Cyanobacteriota; class Cyanobacteriia; order Cyanobacteriales; family Nostocaceae; genus Rhizonema. The sequence continues at coordinate 4,087 of CAZZVG010000190.1, forward strand.
AAAATGCCAATGAAGAAATTAGCAGTCTACAAAAGCGGTTAGATGAAATTGAGGAAAAAATCAAACAGTTAGTATTAGAACAAGGTGCTAATCAGCAAAAAATAGTTAACTATAAGGCTGATTTGGGAGATTTAGGTAAACAAATCGCTAAGCAAAAACTTAACGAAGATAGACAACTACTGGCGCAGCGGCGTATTACTGCCACTGAAGATGCAATTGAACGTTTAATCAAAGTTAGAGAGCTTCAAGAAAAGCAGTTTCGCATACAGTTAGAAAAGCGGGTACAAGAGATATTCAGGGAAATTTCATTTACGCCCTATGTTCCCAAAATTAGTGAAAAATACGAACTTATGCTGGTGGAAAATACTGCTGGTTTAGAAATGCCAGTGGCAGCTTCAACGGGAGAAAATCAAATTCTTAGTTTATCTTTTATCGCCAGTATTATCGATAGATTAAGGGATTGGAGTGAAAAAAGAAAAATGCTATTGGTTCCCGACACCAGTAATTTCCCAATTGTCATGGATTCCCCCTTTGGGAGCTTGGATGAAGTTTCAAGAAGGCAAATTGCTAAGACAATTCCTCAGTTGGCAAATCAGTTGACTGTGTTAGTCACTAAAACGCAGTGGCGTGGTGAAGTCGAAGAAGAAATGACAAAAAGAATTGGTAGGGAGTACGTGCTGACGTACTATTCTTCCAAACCTGATTGCGAACAGGATGATATTAAGTTGGGTGGGGAACGTTATCCTTTGATTAAGCAAAGTCCAAATGAGTATGAGTACACGGAGATTATTGCAGTGAGCCGCGAGGCTTAAAACTATTCGTTATGGCGAATAAATAAAAGCGTTCAAAAGATTTTCGCTTTTGAACGTCTTTGCATAATTTTTTAAGCGACCATTAAGAAAAAGATTAGATCAACTACGTAGCACCCTAATAATCTGGCGAGCCGCTATCCTGATTATAGCTTTAACTTCTATCATAACATCATTCGTTCTGAGTTGGTTAGCTTACTCCCAACACAAGTGTAAGATTACCGATGCAATTTCCTCTCCCCCTCCCCCCTCAACAAAGAGCGGAGCCTGTTCGATAGACATCGCTTAAAACTTCGAGTTAAGATTGTTACAACTTATATACAAGTAGAATGGCTGAGACTGGTAGAATTAGGGTTGCTAAGGATAAAGCCGAGTTAGTAAAGGCTTTAACATCAATAGACGGTGCAACAGGTCCTTTTCAAACCTATGCTGATGTAGTTGTGTTTGCTGCGTCTTTGGGAGCAAAGCATAAGAAGCGTGTTCCTTTAGAGGAGATATCTAAAAGAGAACCATCTCCAATCGCACAAGAAGTTTTTGTCTCTAGAGGATACGATTTAGTTATTAAGTTATTGGGAATTACTGCAACTGAAGATCTCAAAATCCTTTCTTCTAATGAAGAGAAGTCTGAAAATGAACGACTGCGGATTTTTGAAGAATATGCTAATGGTGGACTGGAAATTTTGCAAAATGAGCTACGAGGAGCCGTAGATTATTCAGAGAGAGTTTTGTTGGTTCTAAGTTCGGAAAAATTCGAGCAAGGTTCACCAGACGAAGAATTCGATTTAAGCAGATTCATTTCTTGAAAATAGAAAGTGGGGAAGTTCAACGAAATTTGTCTCTTCAAGTGGCTCGCACCTAGTGCTGGAACACCTGAAACAGCTATTTAGGTTTAATTCACATCATCAGCGTTTTGTCAATAAATAAATCTTAGTAGTTTTCCGAAAAATCAGTAAAACCACTGAATTGCAGAGCTAGTAATATAGTCTAAACTTGTTAATACAAGGCAGAGAGCGCTGACAACTCTGTTGAAATAGCAATAACTGCCTCAATCTAATATCTGAATTCTCTCTTCAGACACCCTATCTGATTAAAATTTTTCATGAATTATAAGCTACTAACTAAGGAGTTCTTAGTTGGTGGTAAGAATGCATGAAAAACTGCTTACGTAGAACTCAGATTATGTTCTGGTGGTTAATAAAGTAGTTCCATATAATCTCTGCATGGTTGCTCTGATTTTTGGCAACTCTAACACAAGAATCGAGATTACCTTTACCGTTTCTGCATCAAGTAGATGGGTGAGGACTTTAGTAATACTAAAGACGGGCACTCATGGGCGATGCTCAAAGCTTGGGAGAAGGTGCAAAAGTACTTGAAGGCAATCCCTAACTTCAAGGTTTAAACGACAAGACATATAAAAGTATACGTATCTAGTGAGGAGCAAGGACTGGTTTCCTTTGACAATACGCTCCTCAGCGCAATGGATACTGGCGAGAAAACGATTGCGATTCGCTGTACGATTGCTAACTTACCGCGTGGGCTGCGCGAAACTTTTATCATCCATTTTGAAGAGTAACTCTCTGATCCAGAGATTACTCAACAGCAAGACATTTCCTAATTAGAATACTTTTTGCAAGAGTAGAACAAATGGTTGTAAGCAAAGATTCCTTAAAAGCAGCTTATCAAGGTTACGGTTGGCTTTCGCGTCAAGGCACTTTAGCAGAGGACGTGATAAAGGGTTACCATTGGAACAGATGTTCTGTTACCTCAGAATGGCAGACATTGAAAGAAGTTCTTTTGTTCATTCCTAACCCTGAGACTCCATCAGTAGAAGATGTGAATTTTCTTCAGCATTTGGAGCCTGTTAATTACTCTGTGTTAGCAATTCAGTTAGAGAAGTTAGCTAAGTGTTATGAGCAGTTAGGGATAAAAGTTCACCTAGTTCAACCTATCAGTTTTTTTGACGCGGAACCAGTTGAGTACCACTATAACTTAGCGTATGTTCGTGATCTTTTTTTGATGACTCCCGAGGGAGCAATAGTCTCCAGGATGGCTAGTATGGTACGAGCTGGAGAGGAAAAGCATGCCGCAAGAACACTTGCTGAATTAGCAGTTCCGATCATCAAGACTATCAGTGGCGATGGCACTTTTGAAGGTGCTGATGCATTGTGGCTATGTCCTGATTTGGTACTAGTAGGTGTAGGCAACCGGACAAATGAATCAGGTTTTCAACAAGTTAAACAATGTCTTGAATCCCAAGGAATTAGATGTATCAAAATCAACTTGCCACCTCAGATTCAACATTTACTAGGAATTCTTCAAATTGTTGATCGAGATCTAGCTGTCGTTAGAGGAGAACTCCTGGCATCAGAAAATAAACATAGTCTTCGTCAATTGGGCTTTAGTTTAATCGAATTAGACGAAACAGTCTCGGTGCGAGAGCGACAGGCTATGAACTTTGTCACGATATCCTCGCGGAGAATTATTATGGTTGCTGGCAATCCTGAAGAAAGATATCTATATGAAAGTAATGGAATAGAAGTTGCTGCAGAGTTAGATGTTAGTGAACTATTGAAAGGAGCTGGTGGCATTGGTTGCGCGACTGGTATCCTTAGTCGTAAACCTGACTGTTTGAACAGTTTAACCTCTGAAAACTAAAAAATTTGATATTTGAGAGTGCTGGCTCCCCTTTTTAAGGGGAGCTTTACTCTCTTTAACCCTCTACGCCTATGCCAAAAGTCTAATAAAGTAACAGTGTTATACTATTTAATATCTGACATTTTGAAGTGCGCGTGGGTGGGTTATAACCATCCCAGTTCCATTTTAACTATCTTGACTGCTGTCGCTACAGCGCCTGCACCAACTGATATTTTATATGGCTGATCTGGATTTTTTGGCTTGGTGTCAATCCTAACTACATTATCTTTCCAAAGTGGGTTTTCTCTTGACCAATTTAGCTGTGCGAGTTGAGAAACTTTTTCTTCATTGAAATAATGACTGTCTGCTGCATAAGTGCAGTACAGCAATCTTCCCAAAATTTCCAGCCCTACACTTACCCCTAGTAAACAATCTTCCTTGAAAGCGTGGACTTCATAAACTGTTAGTTTTTCAACATCTTTATCAAAAATAGTCTGCGTATTGCTGCATTTGGAGAAAAATTTATTTAGACAATTAGTCAGAGATTCAGATGCTGGTTCAACATCTAACTTTTTCAGGTTATCGCTAGGGTTATCAGCAAAAACGCAACTTACGAACTTAGCTATGTAATTAGTCGTATAAATTAGCTTATGTTTAGTTGAAGGTAATGCTTTAATTTTTTCTGTTTTACCGGAAAACATTGGAACTTGTTTTATCAAATTTTTAGTAATGCCAACTTGACCAGAAAACTCGCCAAATGACAGTAATAATGATTTA
>CAZZVG010000191.1:0-8301 GCA_964657295.1 Iningainema sp.
TAATCTTCCAGTTTGCTAACAATTGTAATGTGATAGCGCGTCGGGGGTCTTCTCTGGGTAAAGCAAGAACTTCATCAATTGCCTGTTGCTGTGTTATGCCTTTACCTAAAATCCTTAGTAAAAGTGTTTCTTGGGTAGTTGGCAATCTATCGATAGCAATAATTGCCGTCTTGAGAGCATCTGCCAAAAAGTAAACCCCCTCTAACCAAGTCTCGCGCACTTTGGCATCAAATTTGTTGAGAAGGTTATCTGAGGCAGTGGAGGCAAAAATCCACAATTGGGGTAGTTCAGCTTCTTTGATACTTTCCTCATCTCGTCTAGCTTTACGTTGAAAGTCAGCTTGCACCAATAACAGTTTGAGCAAGCAATTCCTTACCTGTGTTAGCGTGGGTTGATTGCGAAATGGCTCAATTAGACAGGGTATTGCTGCTATCCTACTAAGTAGACCCAAGACTATAGGTTCAGTTATAGGCTGCGGTGATGGTACAAACCAAATATCAACAAAGCGTGACTCTCCTGGAACTTCCAGACTTCTCTCTACTGTGCCTAAGGGAGTTAGGAATTCCTCAAGAAATTGCTTAGATAGTTGGTCAAAAGGGATTCTGGTCATTGCATAGTTTTTCTGTACTACTACTATCTACCACGTTGCCGGATGAATGACAAAATTATACGTAGAGATTTCGTGGTAGAGGCGATCTTCGACTCCAATAAAGGCAACTTGACTCGAGCGATCGCTCATAATAGCATCAGTTGCTAGTACTATCTAAAGATGCTCGCACTCGAACTCTTAACTCTCAATAAACGTTACGGTTCTCATCAAGCCGTCAATAATCTCAGCTTGCAGATTCCCCAAGGCTCGTTTTATGCTCTTTTAGGCCCTAATGGTGCTGGAAAAACCACAACATTGCGGATGGTTGCCGGATTGCTGCAACCAGATAGTGGTGACGCGGTTATTTTGGGACACAGTATCACAAGAGCGTCCAACGCTGCCAAGCAATTGTTAGCTTATATACCCGATGAACCATTAATCTATAGTAAATTGCGCCCGATGGAATATCTGGAGTTTATCGCTGGACTTTGGGGAATTTCAGCCCAAAAAGCCGAACGTTATGCTCAAGAACTCCTGAGACAACTTAATTTGTGGGATACCAGAGGGGATCTCAGCGAAACCTTTTCGCGGGGGACGAAGCAAAAACTTGCCTTAGCTGGTGCTTTAATTCACCAACCCAAAGTCATTATTTTAGATGAGCCACTGACTGGATTGGACGCAGCTGCTGCCCGCCTAGTTAAAAACATACTTCTAGACTACATCCAACAGGGCAACACGGTTATTCTAACTACCCACATCATGGAAATTGCTGAGCGGATGGCGCAGCGTATTGGTATTATCAATCACGGACAGTTGATTGCAGAGGGAACTCTCGACGAACTGAGGATACAAAGCGGTGATGCGAGTGGCTCTTTGGAAACAGTCTTTTTAGAACTTACTCAGGATCAAGAAGATTGCACAAACTAATGCGTTTCTATTCAATCGCTTTTTTGCGTTAAGACTGTCATTTGTCATTTGTCATTTGTGACTAATGACCAATAACAATAATTAATAACCAATGACCAATGACAATTTTACAAATAACTATACAATTTTTACATAAGTGAGATGAAAGTAGGTACATTACCCTGGTTGCTTCGCCACGAACTGCGTTTGTGGTGGCGTGAAATTAGCACTAAACCTGCTGTAGTGATCGCCACAACTATTTTGAGTTTACTGTTTACAGGGTTGTTTGTTTCTCTGTGGTTTTCCTTAGGAGAAGCTCGACAAAAAGTAGCATTTGGCACGATTCCCGATTTTGCCATTTGGCTCGCTGTGGGAGTTTGGCTGTTAGGATTTTGTTACGCCTTAACGATGGCGATGGGATACAGCTTAGTTGCTTTGTTTGAAAGAGGGGATTTAGATCTGCTCGTATCTTCTCCTGTTTCTAGTAAAGTCATTTTCGCCAGTCGCTTCATGGCGATCGCCTTAGAAATTTTCCTAAGTTTTAGTATATTCGTCGTTCCTGTCAGCCTCATAGCTGTTGTTGTAGGTATTCCGCAACTTCTGGGACTTTACCCGGCTTTGATTGGAATTTCCCTGACAGCAACAAGTGTGGCAATGCTGCTAACTCTAAAGCTAGTTCGTCTTATAGGCGCTAGGCAAGCCCGAACTCTTACCCAGGTTCTCACCGCTTTTCTCTCGGCGTCGGTGTTCTTGAGTCTGCGATTACCCTACCTGATTGAAGCTCAGAGTTTCAATAATAAAGCTCTTTGGAACCATTTACAGCTTTGGTTTGCCAAAGGGCCATTGAGTGCAGGTAGCTTGATTTGGTTCCCCGCCAAAGCTATTTTCTTCGATCCCCTATCAGTACTGCTCACACTACTGATAAGTGGAATCTTAACATGGGTAGCGGTAGAAACCTTGCATCGCTCTTTCATCACGGGTACGCAACAGTCCGTGACTCAAAAGCATCGACAAATGCGTTCCACCGAAGCAACTCACTTCGCTACTGGCTTCAACCGTATCCTCCTTTATAAAGAGTGGCGAGTCATCTGGCGCAACCCTTACTTACTTTCACGAATCTTCCTACAAATCGTGTTTCTGATCCCAGCCGTTGCGGTTGTGCTGCGCGGAAAAAGTGGTATGATCGCAGACATTTCTACTTTTGTGACACTGGCAAGTATAGGTATTGGGGGAGTTCTGACATCTACACTGACTATAATCTGTGTTGCCGGAGAAGAAGCGTCAGACTTACTCAAGTCGAGTCCTGTCAATGGCACTCGACTACGTCGCATCAAGTTACTAGCAGCTTTGCTCCCAGTCTGGTTACTGCTATCACCACTTTTCGTCATTCTGATGGTTAAAGGCGAAAATTGGTTCATTTCTCTGCTGATTTTTTTGTCAGCGACAATCTGTTCCGCGCTCTTGAGTCTATGGAATTCTCGCCCAATTCGTCTGTTAGATATGTTTCAGAGGCGGCAAAACAGCCGAGCCGACTTTTTTTTAGGACTCTTAGAAAAGTTTTCGTGGATAATTTGGGTATGGTTGGGACTGACAATCCGTCAAGGACATATTGAGTTGACATTCATGGCGTTGGTAGCAATTTGTTTAGTGATGGCAATCGCCTATGCTCGCAGTCGTCAGCTTGGCACATCTCTAGGTTATTGAATCTCTTTAAGATTGTCTATCACTTGTTCGTATAATTGCTGGTTACTCTGTTTTTGAAACATATTTGCGGCTTGCTGTAAGTCAGTGATTGCCTTCTGCTTATCTCCTTGGGCGGCATAGGCGTTTCCGCGATTGTTGTAGGCTGCCGCAAAATTGCTATTGAGGCGAATAGCTTGGTTGTAATCTTCGATCGCTCCTGGCAAGTCGCCTTGAGCTGCACGGGCATTCCCTCGATTGTTGTAGGCAACAGCATATTTGGGATTTAAGCGAATAGCTTGAGTGTAATCATCTATTGCCGCGTTTCTATCTCCTTGCGCTGCATGAGCATTGCCCTTGTTATTATAAGCTTGGGCAAAGGTGGGCGCAAGGCTAATTGCTTGGTCATAATCATCTATTGCCCCATTTTTATCTCCTTGTGCAGCGCGAGCATCTCCTCGGTTATTGTAAGCAATAGGATCGTTGGCATTGAGACGAAGGGCTTCACTATAATCGTCTATTGCCTTCTGCTTGTCCCCCATATCAAAGCGGACAAGTCCTCGGCTATTGTATGCAGCAGCAAAGTTGGGATTGAGAGTAATCGCTTTGGTGTAAGATGAGATCGCGCCTTGTTGGTTTCCTTTAATATGGTTTTGCTGACCCTGAATGTAAAAATCCTTAGCCTTGGTTGGTTTAGATGGTGAACGCGCAGGAGAACTCACCCCTATTTCTGTCACTAATACATCTTTGTTCTTGGCACAGGAAACAGTTGCGATCGGCACAAAGACAATTAGCGCAGTTCTACATAAAGCTTTCGCCACCCTTGATGACAATCTAATCATCTTCAAAGTCACTTTCTTGAGTTTTAGAAGTTAGTCGCCAAGCAGTCGTTTTTTCAATGTCTACAGACAGTTGTTCGAGATTTTCACCTAAATCTTTTTGGAGTTTCTGAGTCAGTGTAATGGGAAAATCTAAATTAATGTCTTGAGTTTCTACTAGCCTTGTTAATTCTGTAAACGATACCTTCACTGTTTTTCGTTCATGTGAATTCAGTTTCAAATCAGGAGTTTCCGATACATTTTGAGTCTGCATAGCTTTTTTTATTCGCTCTTGCAAATGCTCAAACTCTGAGTTCAATAGTTTGCACTGTTGCTCAAGCTGTTTGTATTTGTTACTAAGTGATGTTAGGTTTTCTGTTGTCGGATCAGGATTCACTTCTTTGCTTAATTCTACCAGACCCAGATGCACTTGAGCAAGATAAATGCAGTCTAGGTAAGCATACTCTATTTGTTCCTCACTCAAAGGTCTTCGTCCCCAATCGCTGCTTTGTTCTTGTTTATCTATATTTTGGAAATGACAAATCTCTGTGGCTAGAGTTTTTAGTTGGTAGTTTGGCAATGGTAGGATATAGTAAGGCAATTTTTTCGCCATTTCTAAAGTGCAAGTGATATTATTGGCTTTTTTGCTGCCTCCTAGAAGTTTCAGATCGTAGCTGGCATTATGAAAAACTTTTTCAATTGCCGGATCTACCATAATTTTGTCCACAAAGTCAATCACAACACCAGGTTGATCTAGGACATCCAGAAGGTAGATGCGATCGCCACTTAAATCTGTTGGATCGTCCAATATCTGAATCAGCGACAATCTGGGTTGACGAGTGCGATAGTCAGCGACTTCTGTATCTATCCATAAAGTCGTGGCTTTAGTATATTCAGTAACAATAGAACTCATTTCTTTCGCGGATGTTATATAAGGCATTGGCAAGAATTTCCCAAAATTGTAAAGTTGAGATGCTTTTTACCTAAGGGTTAAATAGAAGCAATACGGAGTGTTCATTTCAAAAGTTATTTGTAGACTCATATATTGCACCTGGAAATTTGAATTTCTATTCCATGACTAAGTATGAAAGGACGCATTCGTTCGAGTTTAAGTAAAATTAAGCACACCATTAATTGAGGCAAGCAAGCGATAAATTGCAATTTGTGCAGCTTTTCCCCAGAGCGAGCGCAAAGGGAAGAGCTACGCATTGATAGTGGAGCTGGGCAGTATGCCAATGTTGATGCTATCAAACAGGAAGCAGGCTCTGGCTTGTTTTAGCTAAATCTTCAAAATATTTCACGTATTTCTACTCAGTTAATTTTGATTTCCTTCCAGCAGCTTAGATATAGAAAGCTTACGAGCTGTATAAGAGGGAAATTTATGCGTTCAAAAACCAAGAAATCTATATCTATACTAGTAGGAATTTGGACGTTTCTTTTACTTTTAATATTCAAGGTAATTTTTTCTACACCTGCTTATGCTTTCCTGTCTTCCTTAGACGCTTGCGCTGCTAATCCTGAATGTGCCGCTATTGTAGGTTCTGAATTATCTCCTGCTGTTGCTGCTCCTACTGCGGAGGCTGCCGGGACGGCTGGGCATGCCAGATCTAAACATGGTATTTCTAAGCAAGTCCAAGCTGATATTTTAAATAACCCAGAGCGAATATTTAGTGGAAGGAATGAAAATGGACGAGATGTGGATATTTATTATCAGGACGATAGCGTAGTGATCACGGAGGCTGGAAAAAAAGACTCGGTAATTACGGCTTATGGCAAAGCAAGCCAAAAAGGAAAGGCCAACCCCGTAAATCCAGAAAAATGGGCTAAAGATCCTAACTATGTTGAAATTAAAATAGATGGGCCTGATCAAGTCATTTATCCCGATGAAGAGCGCTTTAAATTACGTGATTGGCCATGAGCAAACGTATTTAGAACACAAAAAGATTTGGGAATTGAAACATTGACTATGAAAAAAAATGTTTTAGTTGAGCAAAACCTTTGGCAAATTCCTGCTGAGGGTCGCCGAACAAAGGAAGAATTTTCGGCTATTATTGAGCATTTGGTAATCACCCTTGGTGATTATCTGCAACAGCCGATTGAGATAATTGATGAAACAATTGAAGAGTCAATAGTTGATGACGAATCATTTTGTTAAGGAGTTTTTAGTATTCGGTTTATGGTAAACGTCGGTCAGGCTTATGAAGGAGCTTGCAGAACTTTTGTAGGTGGTGAAGCAGTGGTGACATTCACAAATATTAGAAGCTTTACATCATCGCTTCAGGCGGCACTAGCTGAGTTGTCCCATTCTAACTAGGACTTGTGTGACTCGGTGTGAAACTAGGAGCAACTTCCATCGATTTCTGCTAACCCATATTTGGAGCAGCTTGTTTTCTCGTTGTCCTTCCAGACGCGATCGCAGATACTATTAAACTTGTTAATATCCGAAATACTACGTAGAGGACTCAACTCGTACCGATCATATTCTGCTACCGTAGAAACTGGAAGACGCATCGCATTATTCAGTGTATATGACAAATTGAGTATATTTTGCAACTAAATAACGCGCAGCAACCCGTGCAGCTTCCTCTGCTTCATTCAATTACCGATGGATGGATCTGTTGCATGCTCAGTTGTGAGGAACATAAGGTTAAAAGCATATTCCTTGAATTTCACAAAACCAGATCAATTACGTACTTTTTGGTCAAACTTTTTTAAAGGAAGTGTTAAATCTGGTGGAGTTACTCTTGCCTTATCTAGTAGATTTTGATAAGACAGCAATAGGTATGTAATTTTGCGAGCTGGTGGGTGAAGAGGAATGAATGAAACTGACACTTCCAAGCAAACGGCTGTTGCTCAATCAGAACAGACTGCAAATTCGCTAAAAACCAAGCAGCAGGCAAGCTGTCCCTTTTACTCAGTGTTGCCTAATGAAAATATGGTTATGGCATTACCGCTATTAGCACCAGCGGAAAATACGCAGTATGAGAACGAACCACGACGAAATTCACCTCAACAGGATTGGGTGGCGGAGCCTGATGGTGAAAAACAAGCAGTAATTGATTTTGAATTCAACAAACTGTTAGCATTAAATGAAGAATTGCGTTCTGCCAACAACAATCTGTACGACCAAGTAGAAGATCTCACAGATACCCTAGAGGAGTCGAAAAAAGCTTTACAACAGCAAAAAAAACGCTCGAGTGTCACAGAATCGCTCCTCAACCAACAATCACAGGAACTAGCCGCAGCTCAAGAGCAGATACACTCCCTATTTCAACAGTTAGAAACTGTAGGGCAAACTGTTCAACGTCAGGAAACTACAGTTGAAACGTACAAAGCACAGCTAGAAATTAGCCAACAACGCCTTGCACAGCTCGAACGGGAATGTGCCCTGATTCAAACGAACTATCACGAACAGTCTCACCAGCTATTGCAATCAGAAAGTGCGTGTCGAGAGCTACGTACTAGGCTGATGCGACAACAACGTCAGACTCTGCAATTTAAAGCAGCTTTGGACAAGTGTCTGGATACACCTTTACCGAGCTATGATTCCTTAAACGATGATGGCTTCAAGCGATCGCGACACTCACAAAGAGCTAGTTCTTTTGCCAATACTCAGACGATTCAACCTTGGTCGGTGGTAGAATCAGAATGTTTTACAGATGAAGAATCAGCACCACCCCCACACCAACAGGATGATCTGTCAGATAGAGTCGAGCTTCAACAGACAACTCAGCCACAAGATTTGGGACAGGAGGAGAGTTGTCCTATCAGTGAACACAACTTGGTGTCAGATCAAGAAGACACTGTAACACAAACCCCACCAGCCGTCGTACCAGAAATAACAACACTAGAAGCCTCTTCACCTTCAGCGTCAGCGAACTTAGTACAGCAACTGGATAGTGTGCTTCAAATGTTTTTCAGTTCCCAGCCTGCATCCACATCACTGCCTCCTCCAAATCGAGAAGTAGAAAGCGAAAAAACTAACTCTGTCGAGCAGCCGATTTGGGAAACTTCTGCAACATCTATTCCAGATACCGAGAACTCAGAAGATTTAGAAGATGAAGTTGTGACTCTTAATCAAAACAATTCTGAGAACTTTGAGAATGAGAATCCAGACGACTATTGGTCAGAGGTGTCACAGCCATCACCTTTGAATTTCATGGAGACGGCTTCTCCCCAAGGCTCGTTTAGTCACAACTCCAGTAACCTCCACTCGCCCTCACCAGTCGTTTATCCACAGCGTCCACCTAAACGGCGAAAGTCTTTGGCATCTGTTGAACTACCAAATTTTCGCCGCCCTTAAACTAG
>CAZZVG010000192.1:0-8289 GCA_964657295.1 Iningainema sp.
AGTCAGCGACTATGGAATTAGTGCGGAAGGCTACCCATTCTATGTGATGGAGTATCTACGCGGGCAGAGTCTCAAGCAACTGCTAGAGAGTGAGGGGCGGTTGTCCGTGGAGCGCTCTGTCAGTATTATCACGCAAGTGTGTGATGGACTGTATCACGCTCATCAAGGCGTGACTTTGTGGCGGGATAGTGCAACGGCTAGTGTTCATATCAAGGTTATCCACCGTAACTTAAAGCCAGACAACATCTTTTTGGTACCCACGGCTTTGGGAGAACTCGTAAAGATTTTAGACTTTGGTATTGCTAAAATCCATGAAGATACTATAGATCGGACTAAATTAACAAATACATTCCTCGGCACCTGTCACTATGCGTCTCCTGAACAGTTGGAAGTTGAAACAAACATAGATGGACGTGCGGATATTTACAGCTTGGGTATTATTCTTTACGAAATGCTTTGCGGTACGGACCCGTTCGGACTGGGTCTAAATACACGCAAAATAAGTGAAATATCATGGGCGATGGCTCATAATTCTAAACCAGCACAAGCACTGCGATCGCAACCCGGTTTATCCCAACTGCCACCCGAACTTGAGGCGGCTGTGATGCGTTGTCTACAAAAAGTACCTTCACAACGCTTTGCCTCCGTAGACGAGTTAAAGCACGCTTTACAAGCTGCTGTGACTCCTCAAGAACTCAGTCAAAATAGTTCTGCTTCTTTTGACAAAACAGTTTACCGACCACTTATTCCTCCGGCGACTGCGATCGCACAGATTCCACTCCTGCCACCAGATATGCCAGAGGCAACAATTATGCAGGGTTCCAAAGGCTCCCAACCTGCCGTGCCAGAGGCAACAATTATGCAGGGTTCTCCTTCACAAAGACAGTTATCTCGAACTCTTCCTCCCTATAGATTGCTGATTGGGATAGTCATTGCCATTAGTCTTACTATCATAGGTGGCATCTTTGCTTATACTCAATGGCAAACTCATCAACAAAACAACCCCAAACATAGCAAATTGGATACAATCAACTTCAGTTAAGTTGGAACCCACATAAACGTAATTAGTTATGGCACGTCATTTCGGTTAAGGTTCAGATTGACAAGTAATATCATGTTCGGTAAATGACTTATAAATAAAAGATAGGTTTGTAGTTGCGCTTTAGCGCTCTGTTGAATGTTAAGAGCGCTGAAGCGCAACTACGAGCCTTATTACAAGTGTTCAACAGAACATGATATAAGACAGTCATTTGCTCTGAGATCTATGATTTTTGGTGATATTGTAAAGACTCGGTTTGGTTCGGGAGTCATTATCTCCGCTTCGGGGGTTTAGCTCGTGTAAAGCGCCGTCTCAAACGACTTATCCAGCTATTATTTCTATTCAGTTTCATGACGACTTGATTACCTGTATCACCTATAGGCATGGCATTCTTAGAAGGGATAATGCGGGAACCGTATTGTTTAGCGTAAACTTTGGTAAACTCTGCTCCAAAAAAAAGAATTTGAGCAGCATAGTTAACCCACGCAAGGACAACGATGATTGAACCAGCAGCACCGTAGGCTGAGCCAAAACTGCTGCTAACCAGGTACTTTTCTAAAAGAAACTTGCCAATGGAGAACAAAATCGCGGTGAGGATGGCTCCAATCGAAACATCACTCCAAGCGATTTTAACATCTGGCAGCACTTTAAAAATTAGCCCAAATAGTACTGCTGTAATGGAAAAACTGAGAATGTAGTTAACAATTTCCCAGAGCAAATCAGCACCTGGTATGAGATGTCCAAAGTACTTCACTATAGTGGATAAAATAGTACTAATTACTAAGGAGATAAGCAGCAAAAAGCCAATACTTAACACCATTGCAAACGACAAAACACGTTGCCGCACAAGATTTTTGACACTGCTTCCCGGTTTCGGTTGTACACCCCAAATTGTATTCAAGGCATCTTGTAGGACGGCGAATAAGCCAGTAGCACCAAATAGCAAGATTACGATACTGATAATGGAGGCGATAGTGCCTTGATGTGGCTTATTGGCATTTTGAATCGCTGACTGAATGAGTTTTGCCGCAGAAAGCCCGACTAAACCTTGAAGTTTCTCCTCGATTACACCTGTTGCCGCATCTTCTCCATAGACAAATCCAACAACCGCAATCACAATAATTAGCAATGGGGCAATGGAAAAAATCGCGTAATAAGATAATGCCGCCGCTAACCTCGACGCTTTATCTTGATTCCATTCTTTGAATGTCTCTCGGAACAGCCTGCCAACGGCTTTTACGTTCATCCTCAAGTCTCCTTTTGTCGGATGTCATTTATCCGCATATAATTAATAGCAAATATCGGGCTGCACCACATCTTTCTCAAGGCATTGAATTGCAAATACATCAATCTTAAGATTTTAGCTAATTGAACTGCGGCAAGGTTTTGGACTTGTCGTTCTGATTTTTCCGTCATGTAGAGAAGTTCGCCGTAAGTGATGATGCTAATGCCGATGTCACTGGCAGAACGAGATTGGACAGCAGCAATGACGTTAGGGTTGTTATTAATTATGTAACTGCAATGGTTGGTATCTAAGAGATACATGGAGACAGAAATCAAAACTGAGCTTTAGAAAGGGTTTCTTTAACTGAGCGAAGACACTCTTCCAAATCATTGCCTTGCCAAGTTCCAGCAAATTTTAGCAGATCTCCCGCCTTGGTTCCTCGTTTAATTGGCGGCAACCGACGAAGCGGACGTTGACTAATAGTACTTTTGCTTTGGAGAGAATCCAGGAAGTCGCTGACTAAGGAGAGTTGATCGGGTGGCAATTGGGCTAGTTGTTGTTCGATTTTTTGGCGCAGTTTCGGGTAAGTCATTAGCTCTTCGCTATTTTGATTGCCTATCTTCTCAATTTTACAACTGACCTTAACTAAATTGATATTATCGCTCTTATCGCTCTTGTTGGTGATCGCCAAACTTAATGAGAAGGGCGATGGCAATACTAACAACTAAAATTAACGTCGCACTCAAAGCTGAACCAAATCCCCAATTTTGGGTAGACCCCAGGAACTGGTTGTAAATTAACCGCGACATCGTCATACTGGAAGCACCACCGAGCAATTCGGGATTGACAAAATCACCTAATGCTGTAATAAAAACGAGGAAAGAAGCGGCTGCTATTCCGGTTAGGGTTTGAGGTACCGTGACTTTCCAAAAAGCTTGTACCGGATGTGCCCCCAAATCAGCTGCGGCTTCAAGCAAACGCTTGTCTAGTTTCTCTAAAGAGGCATAGAGAATTAAAACCATGTATGGCAGCAAGCTATAACTCATGCCAATTAATACGGCAGGGCTGCGGTTTAGTAAATTTAACCCAGGTAAGCCTAAACTGGTAAGGACACTGTTGAGTAAGCCAGTAGGACGGAGAATTGCAATCCAAGCATAAGAACGGAGTAACGAAGAAGTCCATAAAGGCAAAACAAAGCCGAGTAGAAGTAAATTCCGTACCTTTGGCGGTGCTATTAGAGCAATCCAATAAGCAACGGGAAAAGCTAAGAGCAAACAAATGACTGTGGTACCGACAGCAAAAAATAGCGATCGCTTTAGGACTTTTAGGTAAAGAAGGTCAAATATGCGGATATAATTGTCAAAGCCACTAGGATTTACAATATCTCCTGGTCTAATTCCCGGTACTAAACTCAACTCTAAAATGAGCAGTGTTGGCAGTACGAGTAAAAGTAACAGCCAAACGCCTGATGGTGCTAGCAAGGCCAACGGTTGCAGCCAGTTGAACTTTGGGCGACGTAATTTTGGCACTTCGACACTATTGTCAGAGGAATTTAATGGAGAAGGATGGGTTGACACAAAAATGGGGAGTACGGCTAAGTCTTTATTTTAGTTCATGGTATTGTAGAGACAAGCTTTCGCGAAGTCTCGACGGAAAGTTTACGTGAGATTGCTAATTGAACAGGGCGTCGATTTTATCGGAAATTTTGTCAAGTGGTATAAATCTGTTATCTCCTTAAGTTATTTGAAGACAACATGCTTGCTGATTTGTGTCTGTGCTTTATCGCTGTTGTTACTTCCCCTCTCTGCACAGGCTGTACCACCCGCACAACCAGAAGCCATCGTTCTGACTTCAGATCTCTTACAAGAGCGAATAAATACACCCATCATCCGTGAAGGCAATTTCATGGTAGATTTACGGAATATGGTGATAGATTTACGACCTGAGAATGCCAGCTTCCGAGATGGATTTTACCAGATATTGCGCAAAGAATTACAGAAGAGTGGGACAAAACCTTTAGGTTTAGATTTGAGTCACTCCATCGTTCAAGGAGATTTTATTGGCAGCGAATTGGGTTTAAGAACTCCTTTGTACGCACAAGCGATCGCCCCTATTTTCACCCCATCGGAACAAGAACAACTGGAACGCTTGCGGGGAGCTTGCTTGCAGTCCCTTGCTGTCGGCTTAACCAGTGCCAAAGACTGTCGATCGCTTTTAGCAAAGTCCACCACATCCAGTCAAATCAGTGTATTCCGTGGTTCCTTAACATTAGAACAAACTCGCTTTAATGGCACCGTGCAATTTCCTAACACATTTTTTCTTCAGACTGTCGATGCTCCTGGTGTCATTTTTAACAAAAAAACGAATTGGACAGAAACAAG
Organism: Iningainema sp.; assembly: GCA_964657295.1. Lineage (GTDB taxonomy): Bacteria > Cyanobacteriota > Cyanobacteriia > Cyanobacteriales > Nostocaceae > Rhizonema. The sequence goes on from CAZZVG010000192.1 coordinate 4,646, forward strand.
ATTTAGCCGTGCAGTGAGCTTTGCAAAAGCTATTTTCCGGGATCAGAACCAGTTTCAAAGCAGTATATTTTTTGACAAAGCTAATTTTAAGGAAGCGGAATTTCAGGAAAGCACTTATTTCCAAGACAGCACTTTTGAGGACGCGGCTTACTTTACTCAAGCAAATTTTCAGCAGTTAGCTAAATTCAGTCGCGTGCAGTGGCGAGGAAGCACTGATTTTTGTCAAGTTCACTTTGCCAATCAAGCACAGTTCACAAAAGCCATTTTTCGTAACTTCTTTTTTCTTACCGAAGCAACCTTCGCTCAAGATGTTAGTTTTAGAGAAGCACAGTTTAACCAACCTGTGAATTTACGGGGTGTTAGCATTCTCAAACAAGCCGATTTTAGCGATGCTGACTTTACCAAAGAAGCTTATTTAAATGTATCAGGTCTAAATTTTGATTCTAACCAAGCAAAAATATTAGGCAATCCAGGTAAAATTGGTCAAAAGCTGGTTGTGGAGATGCATGGCAATCAAAACGTCTTGCGGAATTTGGCGCAAAATTTCCGTCAGTTACAACAAATTGCTGATGCTAATCGGCTGGAGTATACAAAACAGAAGCTACGACAACAAGAGTTAAGCTTGCTTTTGGTAGGTACAAATATTAACAGTGCTTCCCAGAAACGGTTGAACGATGTCGGTTTTGGGACGGCTCAAGCAATGGCGATCGCCCGTCGCCGTGAAATACAACCTTTCCGCAACATCAGCGAGTTACTGACTTTGGCAGACATTGATTTAGAAACGTACATCCAAATCAGCCCGCGCATCGTTGTGGCGGAAGCGCTATCGCCAATTGCCTGGTTACTGCAAGCATGGAATTGGCTGGCGTTGAGTTTACTGCTGCTTCTTTCTGGTTATGGGACTAATTTTTGGTTGGTGTTTGGTGTAGGGATGATTGCGATCGCCCACTTTGGCTTACTATTTTGGCTTGTTGATCGATTTCGCCGCTTTCACCCAGTAGCGATCGTTCCTACAGCTGAAGAAGCAAGTTGGACGATCACAAGTTTTAGCCTTTTGGCACTGTTTGGCTTTCTCGCTATCTTTTATAGTGCAGAACACTCGTGGCTCACAATAGGATGTCTTTTCATGATCATCCTTCCTGTACCAGGGTTTCTTTTATTCCGACTTTACCGCCAAGGTCGTTATCACGACTTGATGAATGTTTCCTATTTTACAGAAGATGGTACAATGCGGCAGTTGCGATTACTGATTGGGCGCTTGCCGGTGATCCCAAGGTATGAGGTGTTTCGCGAACGATATTTACCCTTGTTGTGGAACCGTCGGTGGAACTGGCTCAATTACTATGACTTTAGCCTTAACAACTTACTCAAATTGGGTTTTAATGATATTCGGTTGCGAGACGAACACTTGCCTGGGCTAATCTCCACCCTTGCTTGGTATCAATGGTGTTTGGGTTTACTTTACATCACCCTTCTTTTATGGACTCTTTCTCGTACCATTCCAGGATTAAACTTGTTGATTTATCTAAAGTAATGACAAGGAATGGGCAACATTAGCACTATGGAACTCTTGTCCCAAGCTAATTCTAGCAAGGCGACCACTCCTATGCCATAACGATCGCATCAGGAGCGGTGCTGCAATCGCCAACATTCTTGAGCGATCGCCCAATCTTCTTCAGTATGAATCACCAATACTCGTACTGCTGAATCGGCGGTGGCGATATCTATATCAACAGGTTTGCGCTGATTTTTTTCCGAGTCAAGTTTTAATCCCAAAAATCCAAAAGCTTCACAAGCTGCAGCGCGAATATCGGGATTGTTTTCTCCGACACCTGCACTAAATATTAAGACATCTAATCCTTGCAGACTAGCAATCATCGCACCTATATAAGACCGTAGGCGGTGGATGTAGATATCTACAGCGAGTTGAGCGCGAGAGTTTCCTTGAGCGATCGCTTCTCGAATTGAGCGCATATCACCGGAAACACCAGAAATTCCCCGTAATCCTGAAGCTTTATTTAAAACATCTTCCATTTTGTCTACTGAGTTGTCCTGCCGCAAAAGGTAAGTTAAAATTCCCGGATCAACGGCACCTGAACGACTGCCCATCATCAACCCATCTAGGGGAGTGAATCCCATCGTCGTGTCAATACTGCGACCATTTTGAATCGCCGCTAAAGAGCAGCCGTTTCCCAGATGACAATTAATTAATCGTAAAGATGCCAAATCTCGGTCGAGAATTTGAGCGGCACGTTGAGCGCAGTACTGATGACTAATCCCATGAAACCCGTAACGACGGATACCTTGCTCTACCCACTCGTAAGGACCAGGATAGATTGCCGCAGCATCAGGGAGATGGGAATGAAATGCGGTATCAAAGACAACGACTTGGGGAATTTTACCCAAATGTTCTTCTACCGCTTTGATCCCTTCTAAATTGGCTGGATTGTGTGCAGGTGCAAGGATTGCCAGATCGGCGATCGCCTTTTTGACCGACTCATTCACAACCACACTTTCTTGGTAATTCTGACCGCCATGTACTACCCGATGGCCGACGACATCAATCTCTCTTGGGTGAGCGATCGCTCTCGTCTTTCCCTGCCAGAGTGTATCAAGCATATGAGCAATGACTTGAGGTCGAGAATCTACAGGAATTTCTTCTTGAAGCTGTTTACCCGTAGATGTTTTCACCTCAATTTCTGCCATATTTTGGTGATGAGTCCAATCCACTTTTGCTTCCCAAAGCGGCTGCGGTGGTAAGTTGGGTAGAGTTTCACCTGTTATCTCGTAAAGATAACTCTTTTGACTGCTCGATCCAGCATTTAGCACTAATATTTTCATAAATTTCTGTTTTTCATTCAGTTTTCAAGGTAAATATTTTTTAGGAAATACTGTTGAAGTTTTCAAATATAACGTTTCTCTTTTGTATTCCCAGTCACTTACCGATATTATATAAAATCATTCTCATAGCATAAATAAGGCAATCTGTAAATCTATGAAAATGAAGCTGTAATTTTCTCGTTCATCCTTAAATATATAAAGATGCATCTACAATAACAACACTTGAAATTCTAGTATATTAAGAAGATTATCGGTTAGTTTACTCTTAGTATCTGCTACTCGATCCATCTCTGTGCTGGAGTGTCCTTATGTTCAAATTTGGCTCGTCATGCTCATTGTCGTATCAAGGCTTATCTATTAAGTATGATCGTGCTAGTGGGATCGTCTGTCTCACCGATTTGTGGCGTGCTCAATGCAGCCCTGCGAGTCAACGTCCGCTTGCCTGGATACGGCTAGAAGCTACTCAGAAACTACTCAAGCGACTGGCATGGCCAACTAGCGTAGATCCATTGTGGTCAAAACGGCAGCAGTCGGGACAGCAGTCCGAACAGTTGATCATGGCAATTCCGGGGATCTTAGAGACATTTAAAGATGAGAGTGACCTTCTTACCTACGCAACAACCAATCTAGCTGTCGTGTATGCCCATTATCTAGCGCCAGAGTGTTATGAGTGGGCACGAGCGAACTTCGCAACAGAAACTGCTTTGGTGGAGGAATGGTTGGCACAGCAGTCTCTCGTAGAGTCGCAGAAACAGCACAAAACCTTTACCAGGAGAGCAGTCGTTGCCGCAGGTTGGTCAATT
>CAZZVG010000193.1:0-8254 GCA_964657295.1 Iningainema sp.
CTAGGGCACAAGCTTATGATTTGGTATTTAACGGTTTTGAAATTGGTGGGGGTAGTTTGCGGATCTATCAACGGGAAATTCAAGAACAGGTGTTTGAGGCGATCGGACTTTCTCCAGAAGAAGCACACAATAAATTCGGCTTTCTCTTAGAGGCGTTTGAATACGGAACTCCACCACACGGTGGAATTGCCTATGGTGTTGATCGTTTGGTCATGTTACTTGCTGGAGAAGAATCAATTCGGGATGTGATTGCTTTTCCAAAGACGCAACAAGCACGTTGCTTATTAACCGATGCACCTTCAAAGGTGGATGACAAACAGTTGAAAGAGTTGCAAGTTGCCTCAACTCACAAGCCAAAGGCATAAATGAATCCTAAAAGTCAGCTGCGTAGGTTGGGGATTATCCCACATTTTTAGAATTTTGTTGGGTTTCACACAGTGAGATCCAACCTAAAATTTTCCTTTGGATTCTGGCTCCTGAACTCTTACAGATTTTAATAACAGTCTTTTAGCTGTATGAATGTTTTTGCGTAATTACTTATCGGTTTTCTGTGAAAAAAATATAAGAAAACTATCAAAGCGTGTCATTTAGATCCCAAGTATCCAGTAATATAGATAAAAGTATGAAAAATCTTTAATACATTGCATTCAAATGCTGCAATGTTTAGATTTTTCCGATTTTCCAGGTGTGTACTAATCTTACAAAATGTATTATGCCGCTATCACTAGGGTGTGATTTATTAGTAGCATTGTCAGATCTACCAATTGTCGTCCTACTTAAATAGCTAATTTTTAAGACCTGGAATTGGGCTTTGATGGTCTTTGAGATCTCAGTCCCTCCAACGTAACCTTCTTTATAATGTTTTTACAGATTGAAGAAGGTCGAATCGCAGAGATAGTGTAACTAAAATCAGAAACATTTAAAGAGATCGATGACCACATACTGCCCCTATAGGGGTATTTTTTATGCACAATCATTTAGCTGAATACTAGTGGTTTGAAGAAAGAACTCATATAAAGTCCGGAGAATCACTTATAGTTAGCCCAAACACTGAACCCCACCCCACTTGCGTGGTGGGGTTCTAAATTTAATGATAAGTATTCAAGCGGACATGCTCTCAGAAAAAAAGATGCTGATTTCTTCTTAACTTATGTTGGCATAGGAAGGAGGTTGAATTGCAGAGAAGATGTGACGGAAATCGGAAGCGCTCAAAAAGACGGGCTATTTATTGTCCAATTCACGGATGCTATCTCCATAGTGTAAGTCCAAAGTATTCATTGTTTGCAGATCGCGTTGGACAACTCCTGACTCGAGGGGTAGGACAGCAGAGTGCCCGTAGGTTAATCGCGACAAAAACTACAGTGTTACTAGAAGGTGAATGGTTGGAAGCCTTCTGGTGTGACGATTGCAATCAAACAAGATGGTATCACATTCAAAAGAGCGATCGCACTTATCAGCTATCGATAGCACCTCCAGAACTTTGGCAACAAGCAGTGGGTGTCACAAACCCTGAAGGAAATCCGTCTGTTGGTGAGTTTACTCGCAAACAGGCACGAAATGCTGACTATAAAGGAATACGGTTCAGTTAGCGAGTCTTACCTTGATTGTTTAAATATTGTTTGAGATCGCGGATAGCAGCACTGGTATTGCGATTGTAGGCAATGTGCATACAGCGAGCGCGAGCGCTCTGTAAGTCAAAGTCTGGGAAATAGCGGCTGTGGGTTTGAAGTTGATAGGTTGTACCCTGTAACTGATAAGCTTATGGCAATGATAACTGGTAAATTATTGGAGAAGCGGTGCGGGACAGATAGGTGCCTGAAGAAGTTGAGATCTCAAAGGCTCTATAAGCGTATTCATTCATAGTTAATATGCGCCTGTCTTTAAAAACACAACTTTGACAGTTTTCAATAAAATTGTCAAATCTAGCAAAAGAGACCAATTCTCAATGTAGGCAATATCCAATTTTACTGCATCTTCAAAGTTATCAATATTGGAGCGACCAGAGACCTGCCACAATCCTGTAATACCAGGCAGCACTTCTTGTCGGAGTAGGTGGGATGTTTGGAACTTTTCTACGTCCCTAATAGGGAGAGGGCGGGGACCTACAAGACTCATCTGCCCAAGTACAACATTAAACAGTTGCGGTAATTCGTCTAAACTATATCGGCGGAGGAATTTACCAACTCGTGTAACGCGAGGGTCGTCTTTCATTTTAAACAGGACCCCATCTTTGATTTCATTCTTCGCTTCTAAGTCTTTTTGCATTTTTTCCGCATTGCTAACCATTGTACGGAACTTCCAAATTTTGAACTTCTTACTATGGAGACCAATACGCTCTTGCTTGAAAAAGACCGCACCTGGAGAATCTAACTTGATGAGCAAGGCAATCACCAGATAGACAGGTAAAATTGTGATTAACAAAATAATGCAGCAACATAGATCAAAACTTCGTTTTACCCAAAAACTACTACCTACAATAATTGGTGCTGGAATTGTCAGACAGGGAATTTTCGCAATCCCAATCACCCATGACATGGTTTTAGGGTGACGAACTACATTGTCGCTTGGGAGTATTCTTAGGATAATGCCAGCCGTTTGAAAACGCCAGCAAACATATAGACGCCTCTTCACTGCACTCCAAGAAACAAAAGCCTCTACGACCCCTTGTTTGTGAAGAGATTCTAATGTTGCTTCTCTGTTAGCTTTATCAAGACAGGTAGAGTCAGCTACTCCCTGTACTATGTAGCAATTTTCTTGTTCTATTAACTTAATGTAATCTTCTTGCTCTTCTGTTTCAGCAATTAAAAAAACAGGATAGCGAATTGCTCCTTTCTGACGCATAAATTTAGTTGTCAGATCAAATATAATGCGACCAAAAGAAATTAATACTGCAGAAGATAACCAAAATAGTAAAAAAGTTGAGCGCGAGACATACCTATGTGGTTCGTAAAGAAAAGCAATCATTAAGAGTAAAACTTCTGACAGCGAAACGGCTTTTATTAGACCAAAATAGTTACGACGATGAATACCCGCGTTATATAAACCCTGTGCAGCAATGACGCCTACTTCAATTATTAGAATTAGTAGTAGGAAAGAGGTTTTTTGTGTCCAAGGAGACTCTAATAGAGTTCCATAAAAGACTGCAAACTTCCATGCTAAGGTGAGAAAAGTAATATCTAGTAAGATAAGTGTTACTACTCGTAGTAATTTTAGAGATGTTCCTCTCTGTACTCTTGCATGTCTGGCTGACCTTAAGTCTCGTTGCAAATTTACTTCTGCTGATAGGTTTTTACGGGTCATAATTCTCACTTACTTTGTATATAAGGGTATATAAGGTGATCGCAAATTAAAAGAATTTAGTCAGGTATGATAGCTTTTTTAAAAATAAAAAAGCTCGACTTGCAGACTGTCTAGCAATTCTGAATGGTGGCTTTATTTCCACCACGCTGTACTAGCTTAAAAGCTAAAGAAAATGGTATGATATAGTTTTGATAAACGAATCAAAAATAATATGTAATACGTAGCTTTTCATGCTCATCAAGCTGCGTTTAACGCGTTGGCGCGTGGTCAAACGCTCTTGCCATAGCATTCCATGCCAACTTAGGTTTGAAGTTTGAGTCTAGTGGCAAGGTACGCACTGGCAGATGGTCTGAGCGAGGCTCATACGTATCTAGCCAAGTATAGCGATCGCTCAATCCCCAAGTTAAGACGGCGATGACTGCTTTTTCATCGAGAACAACATTAAGATAGTCTTCATAGACACTGGCGACAATGCGATCGCGAACTTTGAGATCTTTTGGTAAATCTTTATCGATAACATCCATTTCCGTCACCAGAATTTTGAGACCAAGACTAGCAACATCAGCAAGAAATTTCCGGAGTTTTTTGGGATTGAACCTAGTTTCGCTGGCATTAAGATGTGCCTGTATGCCAAGAGCGTGTAAAGGTGTGCCACTGCTCTTCAAACGCTCCAGCAAGTTTAATACGGCTATTCTCTGTGCATTATCTCTCGGCGTGTCATAATCTAACCAGCGATCATTGTAAACAAGCATCGCATGGGGGTCTGCTACTACAGCCGTTCTAAAAGCAAGGTCAATGTAGCGTTCACCTAAAAACAGCATCCACGGATTGAGGCTTAAACCATCTGGACGCTTACTATACGAAACAGCGATCGCTTCATTGACCACATCCCAAGAGTGAACTTTTCCAGAATAATGCTGGGCAACTTTTGTAATGTGTTCGACCAAGAATTTTTCTGCATTCTGGCGATTGACGACTTCTCCAAACCACTTAGGTAATATTTGCTCCCAGACTAGAGTGTGTCCGCGAAACAGTATGCCGTGAGTGCGGGCAAACTCAACTAAGCGATCTCCTGGAGTAAAGTCAAACTGATCTGGAGAAGGACGCAGGGTTGCCCACTTTAATTCATCTTCAGGAACCATAATTCCACACTCTTGCACAAATTGGGTAGCAAAGGCCATGTCAGAGAAAAGATCTCGTCTGCCTGCGGCTCCATAAATCAATCCTTTAGCAGCAGCACGCTTGTTTAAAGAATTCTGCCCAACAACTGTAAAGTTTCTTCTTGGATTGTCAAGTGCTTGGATTTGTTGAGTTTGGTAGTTTTGCCGCATAGCTTCAACCGTTACAGAAGCTCCTAAACCCACCACACTCGCTAAACTTAACTTGAGAGCACGCCGCCGCGTTACTGGCAAATGATGAGACATGCAAAGTACCTTTTAATTTAAACGCCAGAACATATTCATAAGAGCGGTTTGGGACTACTCATTTCCCGCTATTACCGAGAAGAAATTGCATCAGTAATCTCATTTAGGTTGACTTTGAAACCTTGTCACTTCTAGGAAAAAGAGTCTGACTACGAACCAAGGTTCTATTAAGTACCGTCGCCAAAGCCTTTTTGGCTCACTAAATAGGCGATAAGACCACTCCAAGCCTAACTTCCCCATCCAGCGCGGGGGAGTAGGAACGACTCCTGCGACATAGTCGATGCAAGCACCACTAGTCAAAATCGCATTGGCATGGATGTGTTCCAGGTTCTCAGAAATCCAGTATTCTTGACGTGGCATACCCATTCCCACCATCAATATATGAGGTTGGTAAGACTTAATTGCTGCCAGGGTAGCAAGGTTGTCTTTTCGCATATCAATGTAGCCGTGTGCCGTGGCAATCTGCAAAGAAGCAAACTTCTCCCGCAATATCCTTGCTCCTCGTTCCGCAACTCCAGGCTTTGAACCAAGGTAAAACACCCGCCAACCGTTTTGAGCAGCCTCCGACATCAAAGACCATACCCAGTCAGCATAGGTTACTCTTTGCTCTCGCTTTAGCGGAAAACCAAGCAATCTTCCAAGGAGGATTATCGGCATACCATCAATATGCACGTAGTCTGTCTTGGCATAGAAGAAGCGCATTTTAGGATCATGATGGTAGAGATAAAGGCTATGCAAGTTGTGATTGGCAATGATCGACTTTTGATTTTGCTGAATAGATTTTGCAATCAACGAGTTGAGTTCAGAGATGCAGAGTGCATCCACTTGAACGCCAAGAAATTTATAAGGCGATCGATTCATGAGAGCTTATTCTGAATTGTTGTTGAAGACTTAGAACGTAAGTACTGAATTTGGTGTTACTGAATGAAAGTATGAACTAGGCTCACGCAAAGACGCAAAGACATATTAAAAGTATAAATTCATATTTTTTTCAGCAACTTTCTGAATTCTTACGTAATACCTGCCTTAATCTGAAAATGTTGCCAGAAATTTGCGAGGAATCCTTCAGTAGATAACCACTTTTGCCATAGTTGGCGACACCCATACTGTAAATCGACAAATTCTTGAGGTGAAAGATTGTTGTGAAATTCAACAACTTTCTGGGCAATCTGCGGTAAATCTTTAATGTCTACCCACACGCAATACTTTTTCCAGTCAAGGGTAAAGTCATAGGGTAGAACACAATCCGTATTAACAAAAATAGGAATACGACCGCAACATAGTATTTCATACAGTCGTAAGGAAAAGTTTCCACGACCACGACAACATAAGATGTAGTCGCTCTCTACCATATTTTGTACATATTCAAGACGGAATTTCAGTTTCTGCTCGATGTTGTTGGCTTCATTAAAGAAGACCATATTGTCTCGAATTACAAAGTTTGTCTCAATTTCTTGACTATTGCTCAGATACTTTAAAGCCTCATTTCTTATGTGATGTCCTCTGTAAGGAAAATGGTATGACTTTCCCTTAGCGAACATCGCAGTTTGATAGACGAGTTCTTTTAACTTGACTGTTTGAGAAACTTTGTTAGCACAACCATCAAAACCGACAACAGGCTTTTTCTTTTTTTGGCGAATGGGAAGTTCATCTCCTAAGTAGTGTTTAACCAAGTCTTCATGGGCTGCATTCAAGGTAAAGTCATGAGGTAGCCTTCTAGAACCTAACAGCGATTCACGAAAGACAAAAGCGTCTTTAATTGGAAGAGGCTCATGTGATGAGTCATTTGTAAAAAAGATAATCAGTGGTTTGTTAGCTTGCTTCACCATCTGAGCAAACTTAACACCTAAGTGCATGGCTGCTAAATTGATTTTAGGCTTCCATGTACTTCCTCTAACATATAGCCAGTCAAAAGGCAAAATAGCAAAGTCTGCCTTTTCTAATGAAGTGATTTCAAATAGAGAGTGACTAATGTTTGTATAATCAATAATATAGTTATACCAAGGAATTTGAGCCTTTTCCAAATTCTGGGACCAAAAGGGTTGAAGTATAGTAACAGGAAATGAACCAGGTGGTAAATATTGATAATCGCTGAAGATTTTCAACTTCATAACTAAGTCGTATGAAAGTTATTATGTTCTTTTTGTAGTGTAAGCTTACAACTTTTTCCGAGTATTGGCTCAACAGCTTCAACTAAAGTCTTTACTCGGACTGTCCAGCTATGGTTAATTTCAATTTCTTGGCGAGCAAGGTTTCCCATTTCTGGTAGTAATTCTCTGCTATGAAAAGCTTGTATCAAGGCGCGTTTTAAATCATTTTTGTCACCTGGTCGAAATAAGAAACCTGTTTTACTATCAGAAACTAAACGTTGAGCATCCTCAAAAGAAGACGCTATGACTGGCTTTGCCATCGCCATATATTCATAGAGTTTCATAGGTGAAAGGTACATCTTGCCCATCTGTAGTTGAACTTGCCCGGAATAACCAACGTCAAATCCAGCGATGTACTGTGGTACCAAGGACGAGGATAATCGACCTAAAAAGGCTACATGGTTGTCAAGACCTAATTGCTGAACCTGCTTTTCCCAGATGGCTTTCATCGCGCCATCTCCGACTATGACTAGTGATAACTCCAAGCCTTCTGCCCGTAATTCGTGCAGAGCTTCAAACAGAATATCTAACCCTGCCCAGGCATATAAACTACCGACAAAACCTATCGTAAAGCCTGGAAATATTCTCTTTGGTGCATGTCGCTCAGGGTTAATAAAATTAACATCTACTCCATTTGGAACTAATACTATTTTTTCAGCAGAGATATTAAAATCTCGAACTAGAATTTCCTTCAAAGTTTCGCTAACACAGGCTAAGACATCGCATTTTTGATATGCTCGAATTTCTATCCAGCGTGCTAAGCCATCAAGTACCAAAGCTTTACGTTCAGCCTTGGCTTCATAAAAGAGTATGGCTTCAGCTTGCAAAATCCACGGTATACCCTGTAGCTGAAAAATCCAACCTAGACATTGGAGAGTAGCAGCGTACTCATAAACCAAATCTACTTGGCTACCTAGTTGTCGCCAACTTCTGAAGGAATTTACTACACCAAGTACTAGACGCATCAAGTCCACTGTTAAAGTGCGGAAAAATCCACTGCTGATTGCTTGCCCAGAACCCTTTGCTGACCATTTTTGTGGTACCCTATCTCCGACAATAAAGGGTTTAACTTCCCAATCTAATGTATTAAAGCCCTGGATTAATCCCAGAACACGGGAGCGAGGTCCGGACATTTCTGCATTAGGATGAGTTGAAATCCGAGGCGCTGCAGCTAAAAAACCAAGCCGCTGTTTCATGTTTTGACCAGAATGAAAAAGGTACAGAGCAAGTAAATTTATTTATGGAAAAAGAAAAAATGTATTTCGAGACGCGCAGCGCGGGCACTTGAGGCGTCCAAGTTACAGAGCAAGTAAATTTATTTTGGTGGTTCTTACTTTTGACTTTTGACTCCTTCGGAGTTCGCCAGTTGCTTTATGCCGG
>CAZZVG010000194.1:0-8238 GCA_964657295.1 Iningainema sp.
ATCCTAGCGGTTTGCGATCGCCCAACACCCTTCATTATCAGCAATCACATCAAGCATACAAGCGATGCCAAAGGCAATGGCTGAAGCCGGATCGCAAAGTTGTGCGAAGCGCCTGAAACCTCCATTTTCAGTCATGCATATTATAATTGATTTGTAAAGAGTGTAACTCCTAGATAAAACTACTGAATACCCAATATTAAAAAATATAAAACTTCAGTATTTCTCTGGTTTAAAAAATTCTGGCTCAAAAACAATCATAAAGTAATGGCGCTTATCTGGTTGTAAAGATTAACCTTTATATAGAGAGGCGTGGAGGATTCGCGATCGCTCATTTTTTGGGAGTTAACTGTCAAAATATAACAATTTTAAATATGCCGTGAACAATCTTACATTTTTATCGTGGGCAATACGCCGTAAACCTGGTGTATATCTCTTACTATTGGTATTCCCCAATAATATAAAATTTCCTGATCTCAAGTAAGATTGCTATTTTTAATAAAAAAACTCAAGATATTAAAGAAAATGACCAAAGTTATTGTGACTGGAGCAGCAGGATTTATTGGTTCTCATCTTGTAGAAGTCTTATTGAAACAAGGTGAAGAAGTTATAGGAATAGATGAGTTTAATGATTATTACGAACCCACTTTAAAACGCAAAAATATAGTGCCTTTTCAAAATTATCCTAACTTCAAATTAATTGAGGGGGATATTCAGCTTTTAGACTGGCAGAAACTTTTAGTAGATGTTGAAGTCGTTTACCATCAAGCGGCGCAAGCGGGAGTTAGAGCAAGTTGGGGTAATGGTTTCCGCTCCTACACCGAACGAAATATTAACGCTACTCAAATTTTGCTAGAAGCGGCAAAGGATGCTCAACACTTAAAAAGGTTAGTGTTTGCTTCTACCTCAAGTGTGTATGGTGATGCTGAAACATTACCTACCCACGAACTAATTTGTCCCCAACCAGTTTCTCCTTACGGTATTACTAAGCTAGCAGCAGAAAGACTGTGCAGTCTATATCACAAAAACTTTGGTGTTCCTTTTGTGGCATTACGCTATTTTACCGTTTATGGTCCCAGGCAGCGCCCAGATATGGCATTTCATAAGTTTTTTAAATCAGTTTTACAAGATGAGGCGATTCCCATTTACGGTGATGGCAAGCAAACACGAGACTTTACATTTGTAAGTGATGCTGTAACAGCCAATTTAGCAGCCGCAACCGTACCAGAAGCCGTAGGCGAAATCTTTAATATTGGTGGGGGTAGCAGGGTTGTTTTAACACAAGTTTTGGAGACGATGGAAGAACTTGTTGGCAAACAAATCAAAAGAAACCATATTGAAAAGGCGATGGGAGATGCCCGTCATACCGCTGCAGATGTTTCCAAAGCAAAGAAAATTCTCAGTTATCAACCTCAAGTTTCCCTCTTCGAGGGTTTGACTCAAGAATGGCACTGGGTTAAATCATTGTACTGCTGAAGCAATAAGAGTGGTTCAAGACCCCAATAACCCCTACCAATCATGAGACATGGAACCGACAGTAACTCAACTTAAAACGCTATATCGAATCTGTGTGCAAACTAGCAATTTACTACAAGACATTAACCTGACAAGGGTTAGATGAACGAACCAAACATATATATATGATTGTAAATGACACAATAAATATAGAAATTGACATCGATGGAGAAGTGATATATGACGGCATCAAATTTTGAAGATATGACTAAAGAACAATTGCGCGACTATGTACGTAAAAATCCTAATGACACCGAGGCTTTTCACAAGTACGTTGATATGGTTCGTGCAACACCAGGAAGAATAAGAATACCTGTAGATCAGATTGATACAGAATTACCTAAACTGTTGCAAGCCAATTAAACTTGTTCACCTACAGGTTAAAAAACGAGCTTGATAGAATCAAGTTTTGTGTCTGCGCTCGTCATTTTGTCATGAGTTAGTCTAAGCTTCAGTAAAATAGTAATGTCCAGTAACAAATGGGAGTATCATGTATATCCCAAACATGTATCGGGAAGATTGGGATGTGACAACGAAACTACTTTTTGTTTTCTACCTTTAGCTGTACCGTACGTTAATCGCTTCTAGCTGATGAAAAAACTTCTTTCGCAGTCAGATTTAAATCTGGGAATATAGGGGAAAATATACAGTCAGTTCCCCTAAACTGTTTACTGCGGTATTCACCGTCATCACTTAAAGAATAAATTGTAATGGTTGGCTGTTTGGGATCACCTATCAATTCCTTACTACCCAATGCTGCATAATCTACAATCCAATATTCTTGGATACCCATCTCTTCATAGTCGGCTAACTTTTTATGATAATCGTCTCTCCAATTAGTACTGACTACCTCTATTACTAAAGGAATTGAATCAGAGTTACTAACAGTCGATTCTTTTTTCCATTGTGATTCATTTATTAAATTGGGTAAATTTAATAAGGGGACATCTGGAAAATAACCCGATTTTTTATTTTTTGGTTTTACTAGTACAGTTTTTGGAATACCGTAATTAAGGTGACGACGGTGACATTCGAGTGTTAAAATTTTTACTAAAAACGCAATAATTTCCTCATGATCGCCAGTTGGTAGAGGCATTGCAATAATATCTCCGTCGTATAATTCGTAACGAATATTTTCCGGTTGTGTTTCTAAAAACGCTAAAAATTCATCGAATGTGAATACTTTTTCTAAAGGTTGAATAATCATTCTTAGTCCTTATTTTGGTGTGGGTGAGTAGTTTTAATTTTACATTTACGATCGCCCTCGGTACGCGGATTGTAATTGTATCTTTATTTTTCCAATTTGACTTTCTGCCAGCATTTTCACGTGAAACTCGCTCCTTGGAAACTTCCCCCGGCAGATTTCACGTTTTCCTCCTCTTGTGTCCCGTTTCAACGATTTTTTAGCACTCATTTGCGTCATGATTCCGTCACAAATTCATCATACTCCCAAACAACACCATTCACAGCTATTCTCATTTATACAATTTTATTGACATTAAACGAGTAAACCTTGTAGCAATACAAGGTTTACTCTGTCTACTTTTCAGTCTTTTTTCTACGTCGAACTTAGGTTACTAAGAATCCAATTCTCCTAGGTTATTATGCTGTCTTCTTTCAGCTAATTAGTTAGCTGCTTGTAAGTTAACTTTAACGACTTTGTTCTTTTCTTCTTTAGTCTTGGGTAGTGTCAGATTCAAAATACCATCTTTATACTCTGCGGTTACATCGGTATTTTGAATCTTGGCTGGTAAAGGAAATACGCGCTGGAATTTCCCATATTGAAACTCACTACGAGTAATACCCTTCTCTTCAGTTTTGGTTTCCGACTTACGTTCACCACTAATAGAAACGGAATCTTCTGTAACTTGGATATCCAAGTCTTTTGCTTCTATTCCTGGTATTTCTAGCTTCAGATGGATAGCCTCTTCTGTTTCTTGCATTTCAGCCGGAACTCGTGTTGCAGCCTTTTCCAATAATGAAGATGGCATGATGGCTGAATCAAACAAACGGTTGAGTTGACGTTGTTGTAATTTTAACTCTTGCCAGGGGTTGTAACGAACTAATACCATAGCTTTTAGTGTTGGATTTAAGATTTGAATTTGTTTTGTTTGCCTCATGTCCTTATCTTATAGAAAACTCTATTAGCCTCTTATTCGGCTTTAACTACTTAAAAAATAGTAGTTACCGAACTCAAAGATAAACACAGGAAAGTACGGTTATCTGAAATATTTTAATTCGGTAAACCCAACTAATGAATGTTCACAATCTATAGCAATTCGTCATATAATTATTAATATAAGTCATGTGGGTTTCTGTCCAACATTAATAGACGGAGAATTTGGTTAGGGGGCAATGCCCACCATAGAAAATATAAGATTGTTCACTAATAGACATCAAGAGAAATAATGTAGGAGCGATTGCCTTCAAGCGTTCCTTTATGTTACAGCCGCCCCAACATATAGGTTTTGACAAACGCATAATTAGTTTTCACCCTATGTCTTTCGTGAGAAACAAGATCCCCGACAACTTTTACGAAGTCGGGGATCTTAGTAGAGAAAATGCTTACTTACTATCCAGTAGATGCTTTAAAGTTTGAGGTAGGTTGGTAACTTCGTGGAGCAAGTCTTGAGGGCTAAAGCCAAAAACTGTCAAGATGACAACAATGAGAAAAATAGCAACTGCTGTACTAATAGCTGTCTTTAACAAACTTAGCAAAGCCCTAAAGACTATCAAGGCGACAACTAATGCAGCAATCAGAATAATAAAATTAGTTGGCATAGTTTTGCCTGGGTGATTTTTAACTATAGAAGATATATAATATAGCAGTCTTAAATGATTTTAGGACTTCCGTACTGAGAGAAATCATCAAATAGCAGGTTAATATTTTTCATTGTCCGTTATTAGGTGGGCAGTGTCCCAAAAGTCTCTCAAATATGGGACTTTGTTTGCTTTTTTACTGCCCACTTTACGCGAGCTAACAGTTATTAGCTGCTAACTTCTTGATACTAAAGTAATCTTTGATATCCCCCTGAGAATCAATAAATGTCGCATCAAGCCTTTTACCATGTATATCTAATATAAGTGAGCCAGGAATACTGAGTGACGTATACATTGCTGGATGTGGAGAAACTTCCTCAGCTAGAGCAGAGGTACCGGCAACGATATATACTGTCCCAGTATGTGAAGCTAAATGTTTTTTTTGATATGATCCCGATTCGGACTCTCGTCCACTTCCTTCATCTTTTTTCATTCGATCGCTGAAGGAGTCTGAGTTTCCATAATGTCCGTCAATTAGATATGATCGCTCGTAAGAGTGGCTGTGACCGCCCAGTACAATATCTACTCCTGCGTCTTCTAAAATGGGAAGGGCATGTTCTCTCATTTCAATCAGTTCAATCTCAACATCAGAATCGTGAGATCCCTTTGTGTAAGGAGGGTGATGCCAAAAAGCAATATTCCAATCCTTTGTAGATGAAACGACATCTTGTGCCAACCAAGTTAACATTTCCCCTTCTGGGGTGCGTTCGCTACCGTAGGAGTCAAGACAGATAAAATGAATATTGCCGTAATCAAATGAGTAATATGCCGCAGTGCCAGACGCTACACCTCCCGCCTCAGCACGAGTCGGGGGAGTGAAAAGTTCATAGTATGGCCCTGCTTGCAACAGAGAACTAGCACACCCAGAGTCATGATTGCCGATCGCTGTCCACAGGACAGTATGACACAAAAATTGAGGATACATCTCAAATATCGCCTGTTGATATTCCTCATGAGTGCCGATCTCATAAGCATTATCACCCAGCATCAGCCAGATATCAGTATGGCGCGTTCCCGTAAACTTCAGATATCCATCCCGTACTTGCTCCGCGATGTCATTGGCACGTCCCGCATCTCCTAAAACCCAGATACGTAGAGAGCGGACTTGTTCGGATGCCAGGTTTATTGCTGGTGCAGTCACAAAAAAGTAATCTTCAGTTCCACCTGCTTGTACTTCTGTCTTTGTCCCAACTGCATAGAAATATTTAGTATCTGGCTTTAGTCCATCAAGTTTGACTGTGTGGTTACAGGTAATTGTTGTCTCTTCTTGTGTTAAACAAAACTTCTCACCAAGTTTACCATACCATACCTTACCTTGACAATGAGCATGAGTTACCCAGCAAATCATTATGCTAGATTCAGTACCTTGTTGTAGATAAGGCCCACGAACAATTTGCAGACTTTCCAGGACAATGCCTCTGTTTGCCTTAGGATTTACCATCATTGGAGAAACCTCATCAGAACCACTCATTTAATTCTTGCTTAAGTTCACTCAAAATCTGAATTGCTCCGACGATGGATTCTGCATCAGGGGCTAGCAATGTGAAAGCAGACTCAACGCGTATCCTATAATCACGTGGCTTTATACTAAATGTATCTATCAATGCTACCGCGCCCTTTTCGTTCAAAAGGTATTGTTCATTAAGTGCAAACAAAACTTGATTCATGCACGTTACACTGCGGAAGCAGCAACCTGCTGCGTAACTAACATCATTGCGTGCAACTGCTTTTGCGGCAATCAGAAGCGAAAAGTCAATTTCCCAAGCAAAAGTCTCTATCGTTACTTGCTTAAGTGCCACAGGATAAGGTATAGTTTGCGCCTTGAGATCTGAAATAACACCCTGAGGGTCGTAAAGAGATTGGCACAGTGCAATCTCACCCATATAAATTGAAGAAACAAACCCGTGGGGATGACCTGGCTGATAATCTATAGAGATTTTACCATTGCGACTATCAGCAATCACTTGTCTGACACGCCCAAGATCGCGGTAGAGAAAATCTACAGGTACATCCCCTACAACCAACCAACCACCACCGTTAATCCATTTACCCCAACCACCAATAGAAGTCACAAGATTTTCTCGGTGGTTGTCATCAAGTTGAGTTGCAAGGTGACTGAGGGCAGAGATATCAAGAGGATACGCAGCTTCAAAGTAGATACCAATATCTACATCTGACTTTTCTGTGTGTGTTCCCCTTGCGCGAGAACCACCTAGTACAATGGCTGTAATACCTTCTATATTTTGTAGGTGAGAAACGATTTGGCTCAAGAGTTGGGATTGCATGAGTAGGGGCGGGTTTAATTCAGATAACGCCCTCATCAACGTAACATCTTATCTCTTGGCAACAAAGATCAAAGAGGCAGATTATTGAGATTTTTATGCACACAATTAACAAAAAGTCAATAAAAAAATTATGGGCAGGTGCGATCGCCCAACCAGCAGCAGAATTCCCACCCTCCCAACTGCCCATCCTCTCCGGCAAAATACCTGACGGCATACGCGGCACACTTTACCGTAATGGTCCGGCAAGGCTAGAGCGAGGTGGTTTACATATGAGACACTGGTTTGATGGAGATGGAGCAATTCTTGCCGTCCATTTTACCAATGCAGGGGCAACAGCAGTTTACCGTTACGTTCAAAGTGAAGGATATAAAGAAGAAGCTGAAGCAGGAAAACTGCTATATGGAAACTATGGCATGACTGCGCCAGGGCCATTTTGGAATCAATGGTTCAAACCAATTAAAAACGCTGCCAATACCTCAGTACTCGCATTACCAGACAAATTACTAGCACTTTGGGAAGGCGGCAACCCCCACGCCTTGGACTTGCAAACGCTCAACACTTTAGGGAAAGATGATTTAGGCGCGTTAAGTGGTGAATTGCCTTATTCTGCTCATCCTAAAATCGATCCCAAAACAGGTGAGATTTTTAACTTTGGTATTTCTCTAGGACTTAATGGTAAACTAAATATTTACAAGAGCAATTCCACAGGGAAAATCCTGCAAAAGACATTATTTGAACTTGATGGTATCCCTTTAGTGCATGATTTTGTCTTGGCTGGGCAATACTTAATATTTTTCGTTCCTCCCGTGCGAGTCAATCCTCTACCAGTGTTAGCGGGATTTAGCTGCTACAGTGATGCGTTGGAATGGAAGCCGCAAATTGGTACGCAATTTCTGGTTTTTGATCGGGAAAATTTATCACTTGTCAGTCGCGGTGAAACCGAACCTTGGTATCAGTGGCATTTCGGCAATGGTTATGTGGATGAGAGTGGATTGGCGATCGCTGATGTTGTCCGCTATGAAGACTTTCAAACCAACCAATATTTGAAAGAAGTTGCAACAGGTGACACCCACACCCTGGCTGTAAGTACCTTGTGGGAAGTGCATCTCGATCCAATTCAGGGCAAAGTCAAGGCAACTCAAGAAATTATGGATCTCCATTGCGAATTCCCCATTGTACCCCCTCAAGATCGGGGACAAGGCGATCGCCAAACTTATCTTGTAGTTCATCCTCAAGGAAAGGATAATCGCAATGAGTTATTTACGGCGATCGCACGTTTCAATCACAAAACTGACACCTTGACAATTGCTGATTGTGGCGATGGCTATCCTTCCGAACCCATCTACATCCCAGATCCCGAAAGGAGTGCCCGTGGTTGGGTGATTACGGTTGTGTACGATGGCAATGCCGATAGTAGTGAAGTTTGGGTATTTGATAGCGATCGCCTAGATGAGGAACCTGTGTGTAAACTAGGATTACCCAGTGTCATTCCTCACAGCTTCCACGGCACTTGGAAACCAGCTAAAAAAAGTAAAAAGTAAAAAGATAAAAGTAAAAAGAGAATCCCCATAAATAATGTTGTGACATCAGATTGATTGGAAAATACGAGAGCGTCTGGAAG
>CAZZVG010000195.1:0-8237 GCA_964657295.1 Iningainema sp.
GCATCAGAACTGCGAAAGTTTAAACCAAAACATTCCGGGAACGGATTTGTTGCTACAGGATACTGTTCCCGATAAATTCGATTTACAGTCAGCGATCGAGTTTAAAGATTTACTTGTCAGAACAATCGAAGCAATTAACCAACTTGAACGATGCTATCCTAAACTAGGGTATGTTCAGCTATGGCTTGGACTAGTCAACGGCAAGACTCAATCGGAAATTGCTATTCAGTTGGGTGTCAATCAAGGTACAATCTCAAAGCGATTGAAGGACTTGCGCAAGCATATTGCCCAGATGCTAGGGCTGTTGCAAGCCGAAAATATTCAGCGAGAACTACAAAAAACTCGTCAGCTTCATGAAGGGCGAAAACGCTTCAGACATCAGTGGTAGAACTATTGCCAGGGATTTTTTTACGTATTGACGATTGATTAAGAATCAATATGATTGGGCATCGTATTAAGTGATCAGCCGTTTACTAGTATATAGATACTACTACACTTTCAAACGCTCTTTGAAGCTAAAAATGTTAAAAAAGAATTACAGGCAGACAAGGGTTGGGCGATCGCGTTCACAAAAGTGGTGGTACGACTGCCCACAACTTTATAATTACCTATCAAACAGTAAAAATTAGGACAATTGTCATAGGAGCAAACTCTTATCCGTTATTAAAATTACAGATGAAACAGTAGCTGCCATAGATAATACACCATCATCGTCTTGAGTCAGAAACCCATGAGTGTAAACCCCAGTAAATCTACTTTCACTAGCAAAAATGTTACCGATACAACACCACAACCGGGAGAAATCTGGGAGGTCAGTCAAGATGTGAAGAGTCCTCTGGCGTTATCTTGGCTAGAACAACAGAAGCTTTACTCAGAATCCGCGCAGAGGTTTCTTGAGGGTAAATCATCACCACGCTACGTAATAATTATTACACAAGAGCCACTTGTAGATCCGGAAGAGGACTGGCAAGAGGTTTCGGTAATGCTACTATCTAGTGAAGCTCATTTTTTGAGCGAAGTGGATCTGCTCATCCCGACAAAGGTAACTGCAGCTGGACAAGATTTGTTAGCTGAAACGTGGCACATCCTACCAATGTTAACTTGTAACCTATTACAGCCAGTTGGACGGCGACTTTCTAGAGAGATTTATGATGTATTGATGAGTGTGGGAGATTATTACTACGGTTTAGTAAATGAAGCACCATCCCTAGAGACAGTTCAAGGACTTGGTTTAAAGATTGGAACCGTTTCAGGTTTTCCAGCATTTCATCAGCAAGAAAAAGCCTGGAGTGACGTGCTGTGTGTACCCGTGGCAGCTTACCGCACGTATTTGAAAGGTTTCTTGCTGACAGATGCAATTTTGAATGAAGCCTTGCAACTCGAGAGAGCTAAAAGCACCAATCCCGCTAAGAAAATGGGTTGAAAATATTTTTCAGAAGGGGACTACTCGCTCTAATCAATCTACTACAAACCACTCAAAATGACGAAACACTTTGGACTGCAGTAGAAAGCAGATGGCAAATCAATCCGGGAAATCCTGCTGCTGTACCAATCATGTCAAAAACCCAGCCGAAGTTCCGCTTACTTGGCAAGAATTTCGAGGTATCAACTGGCAAACTTCATGTGGTCGAGCCGTAGGTACCTTCAAAGGTGTAAACTAAGTTACTCAAATATTTAGCTCGATATAAACTGAGTACAAGCTAAGCCTAGCAAAATGGGTAATGCTCCTATGTTTGAACGCTCACAAGATACCGATACTGAAGATGAATCGCTCACAACACCACCGTTGCTCATCAAACGCCACCGAAAAATTCGCCATCTGATTCTAGATTACGCTATGGGAGCGGCGATTATCGGGCTAAATCCGTTTCGCGGGATTCTGACGTTCGTATTGGTGGTTGTTGGGGTTTTGATATTCAAAATGATCTGGGATATAGGCTCGAAGTGGGGCTATACTAAAGGTCAAGATTTTCTGGCGATCGCCGGAAACATCTTCGGTTTTCTGGGGGCATTTGCACTTGCCTTGATGGCTTGGGTGACGATGTTCTGCCTTGGGTTGTATGTACCACTGTTCTCTGGGTTTGCCATTTCGGCGGCTTTCTTTACTCTGACTTGGACACTGGGACAAGTCACGAATCAGTTCTATGCCAGTGGTGATCAAGGAGGACGGTGATGAAATTTGGGCGTCGGCAATTTCTACTTGCAGGACTGACATTTGGGGTGGCGGCAATTGAAACTCGTAATTACCATCGGTGGCAAAAAAAGAGAAAGCTAGAGGCATTGGCGAAGGAGAGATATCGGACAAATCTTCACGGTATGAAGCAGGAAAGTTTTGACGCCGATGCGAAGAAGATCGCGCAAGGAATCAAGATTCAGTCATCGTTAAAGTTGACGCCGCCCAAAATTCCTTATGAGCGCAACATGTCTAAGATCCTGATCGAGTGTAGCAAGTTAGGAACTCAGCAATACCTCTCAGGCAAGGTCGATCCCTCCTTTAACGGGTCAATAAAATCACTACCAGCATACATTC
This sequence comes from Iningainema sp., assembly GCA_964657295.1. Classification (GTDB taxonomy): domain Bacteria; phylum Cyanobacteriota; class Cyanobacteriia; order Cyanobacteriales; family Nostocaceae; genus Rhizonema. Next base: position 2,531 of record CAZZVG010000195.1, read on the forward strand.
AAGAGCTAAATAGTTATACTCAGATCGCTTCATTCAAGGGTTTAGAAGACGCAAGGAGTTCCGAAGCCGTAGCGGTTGATGTTCCGCAAACCTCACAACCGCAAACTGCTACTAAAGATCCGGTGGAAAATAATTTAGACACTGCCCAAAAGGAGATTGGCGATACTGTTACACAAACGGTGAAAATCCAGCAGCTTATTCCCGTATACTTTGGCTTTGTTCTGTCCTCTAAGACTGCCAACATCATTATTTTTCGCGGCACTCAAAGAACAACAGAGTGGATTGGAGATATCGTACTTTTCCAAAAGAATTATCAAGGTTTTGCAAAAAGCAAAATCCACTCCGGTTTTGCTAGTATTTACAACAAGCTGGCTCAGCAGATTCATGAAATTGTCGGTCAATTGAATTCGTCTGTGCCTTGTTATATATCAGGCCACAGCTTGGGATCTGCTCTCGCAACCTTGGCTGCGGTTGATCTTGCACGGAAGTTTCCCAAACTTAAAGAGCAAATCCGATTGTACACTTATGGGGGACCAAGGGTTGGCAATCCCACTTTTGCTCAAATGCACAGTCAAATCGTTCCTAACAGCTACCGCATCTTCAATCTGGCAGATACGATTCCTATGTCTCCCCCAACTGTGTTTCGGAAAGATGTCTACGTACATCTAGGTCAACCCTGGTCTTTTTTGTCACAATATGGTGATATTTTAGCTAACCACGCTGTTGATACGTACCGTGCCGCTATTAATAAGCAGGTTGAAACTGATCGCGAGCGGACATTTCCAAATTCTGGTCTAATGTAATCAAGAGAATTATTATTGGATATTTGAGAGAAATCATGTAAAGTTTTCATGAACGCACTGGGCAATTTTCATCAGATGTGTGTTATTATGAATTTGATAGGATGTTAAAAATGAAACGTTTTAAAAATATGATTAAGGTTATGTAATCCGTGTAGACGACTATCAAGACTTCTTATGGTCAAGCTTGCTGTTATACCCAATCGCGTTATGTAGATCAGGCAATGTTTAATCTGTAACAAGCCATCAATTAGAGTGCGAACTAACAACGAGTACAAAGTGAGGGGTCTATCTTGTCGAAGCAAAAGGTTTCTACCTGAAAATGCTCGGCATCAATTCGCTGCGCGATAAGGAGACTTGGCAGTCGTAATTGTTATTTTTGACTATTGTTTATGACTCCTTGTCTAAGACCATCTTGAGTGTAGCTAAAAATTCTTGCTGAACGTAGGGTTTTGTCAAGTAGCTAGTGGCCCCTAATTGCATTGCTAATTGACGGTACTTATTGCCACTACAGCTACTAAGCATGATGACTGGTAGTTTGGCAAGTAATGAGTCTTGGAGACGATGACCGAGAAACTCGAACCCGTTCATGTGAGGCATTTCGATGTCGCAAACAACGGCTTGAATGCTGGGATTTTGCAGCAGCTGTGCGATCGCCTCTTGCCCATTGTTTGCCTGTAGGACTTGGTAACCTGCTCTTTGCAGTGTCAGAGAGACGATTTGTTGTACTGTCTTAGAATCATCTACGACGAGAACAATTGGTTCAATAGTCGTTGTGATTGCTGGCGTTAGGGAGTTGTGAGAAAGTTCTGGAGCAATTATCTGGCTTTGAGCGATCGTTTGGTCCAACAGCGCAATAACGTCAATCACCGGGAGCGACAAGTCTTGACAAATAGTATAGCCATATACATAACTTGGAAGGGTTGTCTCAAGTCCAAAAGGTTCAATGACTAACTCTGTGTCCGCAATTAGGTGTTCAACATTCGTTTTTAAGGCAAGAGTTTGCTGACCTTGGTTTAAGACTAATATTAGTTCAAACAGATCCGGTGAGGACAAAACTGCTAAAGCTTTTCTAGGAATGACTTCAAGTCGTGGATTCGTGTAGCTTAGTAACTCCGACACTTGGTAAACAGGGATTATTTGTTCTCGCCAGTGCAAAAACTGCTGTCTTTTCGAGGAGATAATCTGATCTGTTTCCGGAATTAAAATTTCTTCAACGCAATCTGAATTCTGAAGAAAGACTGTAGAATTTGCCACCCAGACAAGTGACCTGGGAGTCTTTACTGTCAGATTTTTAATAGCAGTATGTTGGTATACTTGATTTTGTATACCAGAGTGAAGGATCATAGCTATAGTTCTGTATTTAAGTCAGACGTGGTGTATGTAGTAAAAGTAGAAGCACCTGTTGAAATATAAAATTGTTCAACTAATTTACACCCTTTTCGAGATCTTCTGCAAATCTCGCTAGCTTGGCTAATGAATCAGCTACTCTCAAAGCCTGTTCTGATGTTTGATTAGCAACATTAGCAACACCCATAATAGATAGGTTGACAGCGGTTGAAGTTTGTGACTGTAAAGCGCCAGCTTGAGCAAGTTGCGTGACGAGTGATTTTATTTGGGTAATGAGAGCGATCATCTCAACCTGTTGACGCTGAGTTTCGACTACCACTTGAGTTCCACCGAGCGCCTGTTCAAGTCCAAACTCAAGCTCGGCAATGACTTCATGAGTTTGTGCCTGAATTTCGATCGCTAGAGATGGAATTTCGACGATCTCTGAGTCTAATTGCTGCACTAATGACAGTATTTTGTCAGCGATCGTCGTAAATTTGTGACCTGCTTCTCCAGTCCGAGATGCTTCAAGTGCAGTTTGCATGACTTGGAGCTTGATTTGAGAGACAATTTGACTGACAATGTTTACGAGATCAGATAGTTTTTGGGAAGGTTGGCTAAGACCTTGGACCTTTGTCGCTGCTGACAACACTGTATCTTGGATAGCAGAGATACTATCTAAAAGTTGGTTCATGGACTCATGCTCGTCCTCTAACATCCTGCCGACTTGCTGCTCCTGGATTTCTACTTGTTGAGCAGAGGTAAAGATTTCCCGAGCTGAATCAGTTAATGTTTGAATTTGATTATATGTTTGTGTGACTAATTCTATCTGGTTTATAGCCACCTCCGTGGACATGCTTTGAATAACTGTTTCACTACTTCTCAGGATTTCTGATACTTGAAGCTGGAGTTCTTGTGTTTGCTGCTTCTGCTGAGAAAACGTAGCTTCAGCATCTTGATAATCTACTTCTGCTTGCTTAAGAAGCCTAGCATGGTCGAGAGCAAATCCCACTTGTGCTGCTATTTGGGTGAGTAAATTAATCTCAAATTGCTGCCAATTGCGTGGCGCGGAACACTGATGTGCAATTAATAAGCCAAAGAGTTGGTCATCTTTAAGAATAGGCGCAACCAAATTTGCCTTGACTGCAAACGGTTCGAGTTGCTTAATATAACAATCGGTCAAACCTGCTTCATAAATATTATTTGTCGCTTGAACTCGACCTGCCTGGTACTTTTCTACATAACCCTCGGCGAAGCATGGATCTTTTATTTTGGCTCGCAATGCTTTGGGAAAACCTGGAAGAACTGATTCGGCCATCACAGTTCCATACCATTCGGAATCAAAGCCATAAAAGACGACTCTGTCAGAGCTAATTGCTTTGCGGACTTCTTCAACTGTAGATTTGAGGACATCCTCCTCGTTGAGATTTCGCCGTATGCTGCGGGTTAAATCTGTCACTAAATAAGTCAGGGCACTTTCAGCATCGCTTTGCTGTAGGAGTCTGGCATGATCGAGAGCAAATCCTACTTGCGTTGCTATCTGAGTAAATAGATCAATCTCAGACTGCTGCCAAGTCCGGTATTCGGAACACTGATGAGCAATTAATAAGCCAAAAAGTCGGTCGTCCTTAAGAATAGGTGCAACCAGATTTGCCTTAATAGCAAACTCTTCAAGTTGGTTAATATAACAGGAATTATACCCAGCTTCATAAATATTGTTTGTTGCTTGAACTCGACCTGCTTGGTACTTGTCTATATAACCCTCTGCAAAGCAGGGGTCTTTGATTTTGGCTCGCAATGCTTTAGGAAAACCTGGAAGAACTGATTCGGCAATCACAGTTCCATACCAGTCGGCATCAAAACCATAAACAATCACTCGGTCAGCACTCAGATCTTTACGGACTTCTTCTACGGTGACTTTAAGGACATCCTCTTCGTTGAGACTTCGTCGAATCTGGCGGGTAATATCTATCAATGTCTGAGCTATATCAGCTTTGTTATTTATTTGTTCTAGCAATCTGGTATAGTCAATACCAAATCCTACTTGCGCCGCTACCTGTGCTAACAAATCTATTTCCGGCTGCTGCCAGTAGTAGCGTTTGGAACACTGATGTGCAATTAATAAGCCATATAGCTGGTCTTTCTTGTGAATGGGCGCAACTAAATGAGACTTGACAGCAAATCGCTCCAGCAACTCAATATAAGCGTTGCTGAGGTCGGCTTGATAGATATCGGCAATAGCACGGACGTGATCGTCGCCACCTTCAAGATAATTTCCGTCAAAGCCAACACTTGAGAGTGTCGCCCACAACATTTTTGGCAACCCAGATGCCACCGATTCTGCTACATAGCTGCCATCTCCGCCAGGATTGAAGCGAAAGATCACCACACGCTCTACTCTTAAGACTTCGCGAAGTGCTTCAACAGTCGTTTTGAGAAGATCTTCTTCACTGAAGGAGTTCTGAATGCGACGGTTAATGTCCTTCAATACTTGAGAACGTTCTACATCGACTTCTTGTTTCCATAACAAACTCAAAAACTGTTCTTTGATTAAGCCCATGTTTGTCTCTAACACAAGCAGTTCATCAATGCTCTGGCTCGCACCGCTAGTCCCGATGATTTCTCCCCCTAGCCTAGTGACTATATTAGTAGACAAAGCGGCTGATTTCTTAATTGAACGAATAGCTCGATGAGCAACAAGGGTAGATATACCACCGGACATTGCTGCCGTTATCGCCGTTCCTAGTAACAGGAGTGACAATTGTCTCTGTGGTGCTTCAGTGTCTACAATCTCTTCCACTCCCACCTTTCGGGCTTTGGAAATTTGCTCAGTATTTAGCTGATTGCCGAGATAATAAGTGACTATCCCTACTGCTAGCACTGGGAGCATACTCACTGTTAATGCCCAGACTGTAACTTTAGTCTTTAAGCTCCATTTCTGTCGCGTCAACTTTTCTTGATGAGGCGACAATTGAACTCTTGTGAGATCGGAATTATTTAAAGTCACGTTGTTAATATCTGGCTGACTATCCTGTACCCCATTCGGTTTTGTCGGTTTGGCTTGCTTTTGATAAGGCTGAGTCATAAATGAAATCTCATTGTGCTGCCAAAATTGATTAAACGAAAAAGATCTATTCCCCCCGATTTCTCACCACGATTTCCCTTCTTAGCAAAATAAGACGTTCAACTAATCCGGCAGGAGTCCCCCGTTGAAATGTACCCATTCAACGACGGGAGGAATGCCGGGAATTATGGGTGCGTCCTCCAAACGACTTTTTTCTCTGAGAAAAAGAGTTCGGAGGACAGCGCCCATAATTCCTATCTCTTAGACTGCTACACATAAACGTGAACTACGTTTGAATAACTTAACTTTAGACGGACTGAATGAATAGGGCACAACGGGCTAGCCATCTTTTGCTCTACGATCAGCCTAAACCGCTCCCGTTGGGCGGTTTAGGTAGTTGACAATGACTAAAATGTCCGCACCCGAGTCTGAGTCAATGTTGTCAGCAGTGAGACAGCCGAACTTGTGAGAAATGCGGTTACCACAGGCAGATAAGCAACTATAATTGCTACAA
>CAZZVG010000196.1:0-8224 GCA_964657295.1 Iningainema sp.
GTACTGTCCTCAATTACGAACCAAAACGCCACGAATTTATGTTTCGTTGTACTCAGTTATTCAACTCCTAAGCCAGCAAAATAATTTCTAGTGAAGGATAGAGTCTACAATAATTTTAGTACAGTTACTTCAATCCCTGCAGATCGCAATCCTAAATGATTCGTGAAATCTTTGCTCAAGGCTACCAATTGTCCCATATCGTTAGTAAAAATGAAAAAGGACGATCCTTGCTCTCAGTATTTCGTAACTTAATCTAGGACTGAATCCGGGGATCAGTTCATACTAATATCAATTAAATCTTACACCTTGCTATGGACAACCCAATGTTGCTCAAGTCCACGACTCGCCATATTCGGATCTTTTCGGCTGAAATTGATCAAGATGGTGAACTTGTTCCAAGTAATCAAGTTTTAACCTTAGATGTTGACCCCGACAATGAATTCAGTTGGAATGAAGATGCTTTACAAAAGGTTTATCGAAAATTCGATGAACTTGTAGAAGTATCCAGTGGCGTGGATTTAACAGATTATAACTTGCGCCGCATTGGATCAGACTTGGAGCATTATCTTCGCTCAATTTTGCAAAAAGGCGAAATTAGCTACAACCTTTCTGCACGCGTTGTCAACTATAGCATGGGTCTCCCTCGTATTGCAGCGGATGACAACCAATAGTGAGAAGGCGTGGAGTATCTCTCGCACACAACTCTTGCATTTCCATTTGGTACTTGGAACAATGAGAAATTGTAATGAATGAGTCTTAACCCAGACTCAGATTCATTCGATAATGAGGATTCAACTTTTCAGCAATCGGTTAAAGATTTGTAACTGACTGCTGAAAAGCTTAAAAAATCTACATATGTGTTGTTATCACACACTTCTTAGCGTGACTACCATTTTCGATTTCCATCTTCGTCAACTCGTGCTTGTCGAATCACATCAGAAATTTCTTCCGCATCCTTGACATGGTGTAGAGCCTTCTCTTCGCCATCTGGCTCATTGACAACGAAGTATGTTGGAACTTTGATCTGATCACCAGTGATGTCTGGAGAATCAACTGCAACTTGTTTTGACTTTTCTTGAACAGTTTCTGGTTCTTCCGAAATGACGTCACCGGGGTTAACTGAACGATGAAGATCTTTTTCTTTGTTATCTTCCATTACATTCTCACTGGTTAAATGTGTTAAATTTGCTCTAGACAGTAGTAAGTGTGGTAATAAACCTAAGTTTTGGATACAGCTTATAAATGACTAGCTAGTTCGTTTCTGCTTTGATTAAATTTTCTTGAGCTAGCTTTAACTTAAGTTCACGTACACTCACCTACTTATAAGCTATAGAAAGATGGGCATGAACTCCTCTTTCTGATGGGGGAATTTGTCAAAAAAATGTAAAGGAGAATTTCATTCCTTAATTGTGAGAAGATATGACGATAATGGGCTGCATTACGAGAGCCTAAACTAGGCACATTCACAGTCCGCATATCTGTTCCGAACCTCTAACTGTTGATCAAGGACCAAGTTCATTGGGAGCTTATTAGTCAGTGTTAGCACTTAGTTTAATCGGCAAGCTAAGATCGTGATCCAGAACTGGATTTATCAAGTTAAAGAAAGCGGTAAAAAAGCCGCGCATGATGCTGTTAAAGAAAATGCCAAGCGCTGACTGGTGGGAAGACTATGGAAAATGATGCGGCGACAACACTCTACTGCCCAAATGAACTTTGTCTGGCTGCTAACCCCCTAAGCAATAACTTTTGCCAAAAATGCCGTACTCCCCTACCAAAGCGTTACCTGTGGGCTGTGGCATCCGGGAAAAGCGTCGTTAATCCAGGGGATATATTAGCTGAGCGCTATAAGGCTATCAGCAACTCTATTTTTTTAGATACTAAACCGGGTTTAGTGCCTGAAGCACCAGCTATAGAAAGTTTACAAACTGTCAGAGCTTATCTCAGGCTGATTCCCTACCGTTTACACGTACCTCAGGTCTATGGAGTTGTATCTTTAAATAATGGGAGAACAACGCAAGAAATTTTGCTCTTAGAAAAATCTCCGCTTCGAGAAGATAGCGGTTTAGATGTGCAGCCGTGCAGTGCCTTATCCACTGTTTGGAGTGATGCTACATCAATGCGCCAACTTAATTGGTTGTGGCAGATGGCCGATCTCTGGCAACCTCTCAAGAGTGAACAGGTGGCATCTAGCTTACTTGATCCAGAGTTGCTTCGTGTAGAAGGATCGCTCTTGCGGTTCCTGGAATTGCGATCCGATGAGCATTTTTCTCCTGAATTACCTCAATTAGGAGAGTTTTGGCAGCAGCTAGTGCCGAAAACAAAACCAGCTATATCGGAATTTGTCAGAGAAATTTGCCGTTATCTTCTTGAGGGCGAAATCCGATCAAGTGACCAACTTATGGCAATTTTAGATCGAGGGCTGGTAGAAATAGGGCGATCGCAAACACCCACTATTAAAATTGCCACGAAAAGCGATACTGGTCCCAGTCGGCAACGTAACGAAGATGCGTGTTACCCGTCAAGTGGCAGTACAATTGACAAACCACCTCACCAAGAAGCCTTAGCCATTGTTTGTGATGGTATTGGTGGACACGAGGGAGGTAACATAGCCTCAAAATTAGCCATAGAGACGATTCAACAGCAAACACAGCATCTGACAAAACTTGACTCTGAACGTGTAAATCCTTCCATAGTACTTGCAGATTTAGAACAGGCAGCAGCAGATGCTAACGATAAAATCAGTGAGCGGAATGATGGCGAACATCGCCATGGGCGTCAACGTATGGGTACAACCTTAGTGATGGCGTTGCCTGTTGCTCACGAAATCTACACCGCTCATGTTGGTGATAGTCGTGCTTATTGGATAACAAGGTACGGATGCTATCAAGTCACCCTCGACGATGATGTTGCCTCTCGTGAAGTAAGGCTGGGCTATGCTACATACCGAGATGCTGTGCGGCAGGGTGCCTCTGGCTCTCTTGTCCAAGCCTTGGGTATGAGTGCCAGTACTTCATTGCATCCGACAACCCAGAGGTTTATCCTTGATGAAGACTGCGTTTTCCTTCTTTGTTCTGATGGCTTAAGCGACTTTGACCGTGTCGAACAGCACTGGGAAACAGAAATATTACCAATTCTTACTGATAAAAAAAATGTTGCTCATGTAACAGATAGATTAGTCGAAATTGCTAACTATCAAAATGGGCATGATAACGTCACAATTGCTTTATTACACTATCAAGTCAAATACTCAGAACCAAAATCAACTCTGAAAGCAGATCTTGCTGATCCTTCATCAATCCCAGCGAATGATTCTAGCTATCGAACGCCACCAACTACACAAAATCGTAGTCAAAACCAAAAAACTCAAGTCCTTTCAGACACAGCCTCTTCTAAAGGTTCAAAAATACCATTACAATTGGTCATACCATTGGTACTAGCTTTGGGAGCAGGTTTACTAACATTACTGATCCAACAGCGATGGACGACGATCACAACACTCACTCAACCCCATCGGGTTCCGGGTTCCCTCCCTCCCACCGCGACTACATCGTCATCAGAATCATTTAATAAACTAAGTGAAGGATGGTATATACAAACGAATAGTGCCATCTCATTAAGCACGACGCTCAACTCAACTCGCGAAGCGATCGCCCCACAAAATAGTCTTTTACAAGTGATCTCAATCGCTAACGTTGATCGCTCACAATCAGATCCTGAGTTAAAGCTGAGAGTTTGCCAAGTTCCACCTACACCATTTCCAAAAAACACCGAAACTCCACGTATAGCGGCATCAACTCCCACCAAACCCATTCTCAAACCTGGAGATACCGGATCGACTTACCTCTCTAAAATTCAAAGCTCGATCCTCTCGCTCTCGCCACCAAAAGATTTAAGTAATTGTCTTAATAATCACCAATCGTCAGTGCAGTCAACCCTCCAACCTAGGTCGGAACTTGATTCACCGTAAGCTAGTACTGCTACCTTGGAATTAAAAATTAAAAATTAAAAAGTATTATCTGTTGACATTCGCCGATGTTTCCCCCAACCTATCGAGCTGATCGACAGAGTCTTGGAACAACCTAACTCAATGTATTTGAATAAAAAACTCAAAAGGCAAAAACCCTGCCTTTTAAAATTATTATTAGAAATTGTTTGACTTTACCTTTTCTTCAAAAAAATGAATCCATGCTCTCTCTGAATCTGGCGATCGCCCGTCTCGTCAACACTGGTTCTGACAATTTTGCTATTTGGGTGCTGAACGCTCCCTATCCTAGTGGTCATGTTTTGCATGACTGTGTCTGGCCCCAAAACCTGACTCAAACTTGGCTTGCGTGGCAGGAGATGTTTGCCAATCATGCGGCCTTAGACATTTCTTCCGATAGAGGGCCTCAAACACCACAGCCATTACAGTCGATTTTACCCCCTGCCAGTGGAAGTACTAATAGTTACAGTGTTCGTTTGATGCAACACTTAGGAATGAGCTTGTGGAGCTGGGTATTTGATGGACCAATTCTGAATAGTCTCGAACGCAGTCTTGGAATTGCCATGGGACAGCATACTCCTTTACGCCTTCAACTAGAAATTCGCGATCCGGATCTGATTGCCCTACCTTGGGAAATTATGCAGCGCGGAGCAGGGCTATCCCCTATCTCCTTATTTCAACCTATACTATTTAGTCGCACCACTAGTGAAGTCGAGCCGCTACCGTATTCGCACACTGACCAGGCGTTAAATATCCTGTTGATTTTAGGCGAAAATGAAGATAAGCGTCCACTCCAACTGGAACTTGAAGCACATCTTCTGAAAAAAACTCTTTCTAATGGTGTTTTAGGAGGTAGCAATTCTCACGCATATGCACCTTGCATGGTGAAAACACTCTTACAACCAAACCCTCAAGAGTTGATTCAAGAATTAGAAACCAACGCATATAATGTATTATTTTATGCCGGTCATGGTATGCCAGGACCAGACGGAGGGATGTTGTTTATGCGTCAAAATACAACCCTCAATGGTATGGAATTGGCAAAAGTTTTAACCCGTACAGGTGTAAAACTGGCAGTCTTTAATGCCTGTTGGGGAGCGCAACCTGCGGCTATTGACAGACAGGCAATTCCCAACAGCAGTTTGGCAGAAGTGCTGATCCGTCAAGGTGTCCCAGCAGTGCTAGGTATGCGCGATGAAATTACTGATGAAGAAAGTCTCAGCTTTATCCAAATTTTTGCTCAGGCTTTGCGAATGCGTCAGCCAATTGATGAAGCTGTGGCATTTGCAAGACAACAGCTATTAACGCTTTATAAATTTAATCGACAAGCTTGGACTTTACCAGTCCTCTACCTGCATCCACACTATCATGGTGAACTCATTAAGAGTTTTGATGAAGGGATTACAGAATTACCAGAAACGTCTATCATTGGCATGGGTTCTCTGGTTCCTACGGCTTTGTTGCGTAGTCTTTCACCGTCGGGCCGAACTTGTTCGCTCAAACCAGGAATTACCCGTATCGGTCGGACACAAGATAATGATATTGTTATCCCAGAACCTTCTATTTCTAGAAACCACGCTAAGATTTCGTGGCGCAATACTCTTAGAGGATCTACTCCGGTACGAACTTATTACTTACAAGATTTATCCACCTACGGCACAACCTGGATTTTACGTTCTCATAGTTGGGAGCAAATCTATCGCCAGGAAGTCCCTTTAGAATCGGGAATGCAGTTAAAGTTTGGTAGTACTAAAAGTTTGCCTTGGGAATTTAAGATTGAAGAGTCCTCAATTTAAGGGATCAAACAATTTTTTTGACTTTTGGCACCCATCGCCGTTTCTAGTATACGATTTTCTGTAAAATCAAATTTTTACTGCGGAAAATAGGTTTTGGCAAATGTAGCTGTAATCATCGCCAATTAATTACTTCGGAGACGACATATGGTTCCTAAAATCAATCGGTTGGAAAATTCTGATACCTTACCATCTCAAGTTGAACTAGAGCTTTTAGAAGCCCTAATGCAACCAGAGGACGGAACTTATCCCTGGAATCCCGTTGATGAGGAGTCAGAAACATATTTTATCCAGCTAGAAGAGGAGTTTATCATTCAGGATTTACTTGATGAAGAACTGAACGCGCGATCGCAAGCAACTGGATCATCTGTGGTTAAACTACAAAAGCGACGATGGTGATCTATCAGCAACTCCTGAAACCCTACTTCAAGAAAGTTTACATAATAGTTTTGGCTCCTACATACCTAGAGGTTGGCTGAATAAGATTGCTCAAAAAGCTACTGGAATATTTAACTCCACGCAATCTATAAATGATCGATTAGTTGAATGTGTTCAAGCTGTACTACCTACTTGGGAATCGGAAGATTTGCTAGTCTTTGCCCGTTCTTATACCTTTGCCACGCGAAGTAAAGCCCAAGAAAACGTTGAATTTGTACAGAATAAAGTTGAAAGTAGTCGTGAGTGGACTACTTTATCGGAAATTGAGCAGGCAAAAGTCAGTGTAGCGATCGCTTACCATGCTCTCACTCAACTAAAAAACTTTCAAAATGAAGATTAAATTTGCGCTTTCCAACTCATCGAAGTAGGTTGAGCCAATAAAACCTAAAGATGTCAACATTTGTTTATATACTCACAAAGCTGGAGTCAGTCGCTTCTCAAGAGTCAAAAGTCAAAAGTAAGAACCCCATAAATAAATTTAGGGGCTTGCATCCCTTTTTTGTATCGGTCACAACAAACTCTCTTTATTATCTAGGTCCGAGAAAGCGGGTAGCAAAATTTTGCGATCGCGTTGGTGATAGTGCTCTCGCCTTCAGAATTGCTGCCATTAAAAAGGCATAAGACAATACTCCCACAACGACTAAAAGTAAACCGTTGATAGCTCCTGTTGCGTTCCACAAAGCATGTAGTCCTGCGGCACTGAGATATCCAACGAGCAGGATTTGCCAACTTTTACTAGGCTTAAGTACAGCCAACCCGATAAAATAACCGAGATACCCACTGTACGCCATGTGTCCTGCTGGTAAACCTAAAATTCGCGCAATCACCAGTTGCAAACCTGCCAGATCACCAGCTCCTACCCCTGCTTGTTCCGCAAAACGTTGAGTCACTTCTGGTCCGTACTGTCCGAGAGTTTCTAACAGGGTGAAGGCGACAGCAGAAGCCGTTCCTAAAAGAATACCATCTAAAGGTTCCCAGACCCCGATCCGCTCGCGCCAAGGAGAAGGTAGTAGCCTGCCGACGAAAAAAGCCCCTAGCACTGGTAGTGCTTTGAGTAATTCTTCCATCAAGCCAGCACCAAAAAAGTGCCGGACTAGCAACTCTGTAAAGGTGATCGATTGATTTTCTGTTGGTACGTTACCAGGTAAGATCCCACGAAATATAAAGATAAAGAAATTTAAGATCGGACTGAGCAAAATCAATGCCGTTACCATTGCCGAGCCTAAGAGTACCCACCAAGGTTTATGTTTGCCACACAACTGGTAAATAAAGTAATAAGCAGCAAAGGCTATGTAAGTAGCGACGATAATTTGATTTGTTTGCGGATTACCTACCGTGGCAAACATTAGTACCACGAATATCACTGTCAGTCCTCCTGGTACAAGGTAAGCTTTACGAGTTAAATCTTTGCCTGTAGAAATAATCGGAAAGAGTTGAGTAAAGCTAATAGAGTCAGGGTTGGAAGTGGAGGGGTAGTGATAGTTGGTCGGTGGCGGAAGTAATGTACCTACATGTTGGGTCAGCGTGTTAGGCTGATAATTGCGTTCGTACTCAAACTGGAATTCTGGACCATCATAACCGAGAGTTATGCGATCGCCTGGTAACAGTTGCTGATAATCTTGTAATCGTTGTCCATTCAGATAAGTGCCATTAGCGCTATCTAGATCGCAGAGTATCCAACTGTGTGCGTTATCTGAGGATAAAGAGAGAGGACGTATCATCGCATGACGACGAGATACCATTCTATACTTCATGGCATCCAAGACAACTTGGCAGCTGGGGTCTCGTCCAATGACTACCTCTTTACCAGGAAGCAACAAGTAGCGAGATTCTGACCCCATTGCTCCATTACCAGACACTAGCTGCACAAATGCATTCTGTCTTGAGTTTTTGCCCGTCATCAAGTTACAGGGTGTTTCTAAAAAGTCACCGAAAATCACAGAGCGCAGAGCAAATGGCTTTAGACATGGGGTAGAGCTAGTGCGTGAATTTATTCCCCGTCAAAAATTGC